>JAOZNZ010000117.1:0-7561 GCA_029933535.1 bacterium
GTAATTCACACTGACGAAACACGGACGGACACAGACAAGCACAGGCAACACACCCCGGCACTTTGTGCCACCCCTCTGAGGGGATTTACCAATTACACATTCGCGATCCGCGCTATGAAAAAAATGCGCGAAGTGTGGTTGTTCCGGGGATTGTCCTATTAGTCCTATTGGACCTATTGGACCTATTGGACCTATTGGACCTTGGATAATTATTCGTGAAAATCCGTGTAATCCGTGTCTCTCTTTACCGATTACGGACCACGGATTACGGATTACCGATTTTCCCCCAGCGAGATTTCGTATTTTTCTTCTTCTTTATTTTTTCCGAAAATGTCTAATTGTACTCCTTCATCCGATTCCCAAACAAAATTACCTACAAAAACCTCGTTTTTCTCGTTTTTCTCAAGAAGTAATGTTGTTGATTCACGCATGGCTTCTGTTACTCCATCCATTTCCGGAGTTGCAATAACCAGATAAATGCCAAGTCGGGCAGCGAAACGGAGAAGTTCGTCTCTTCTTGCCGCATCGATTCCATAAAATGCCTCATCAAAAATTAACACACGAACACGCGAACCGATTTGATTAAACAGTAACGCGCTCATTGCCATAATAAGAAGGTAATTAGGAACTGCCTGCTCGCCTCCTGAGCCGAGTCGTCTGATATCATTAGTCAATTCAATTCCGTCTTTAGAGCCGACAGTTTTGACATGCAGCTGATAGTCGAACCAATGCCTGTAATCAAGAAATTTCGGTAAAGTGCCATCGGGTTGAATTCGAAGTTGGTCAAGCCGTGATTCAAAGAAATCTTTGAGTTTTTTCTGGGATTCAAAATTAATCTCTCCTGCTCTTCGAACGATACCGTAAACCTGTCTGTATTCACTTTTTATTTTCTGAGTAAATTTATATTGAGTTCGTCCAAAGCTTAGTCCTTCGAGCATAAGGTTAACGGATGCCAAGCTTTCTCTCAGTCTATAAAGGTCGCGTGTATATTGATTTGACAGGTCGCCGAGAATTGTTTTTTCAAGAAGTTTTCTTCTTCTCTCACTAACTACGCCTTCGATATTTTCTACTTGAATAAGCAGTTGGTCATAAAGTTCAACAGCTTCTTTATCATTTTGATCGCGTAGTTCGTTTGCAACTTCGTTATAAACAAAAGCGTATTTTGACCAGAGAAGTTCATGATGTAAAAGTCCGCCACGGCCTTTGTTTAAATCCCCTTCCAATCCAACCAGGCTTCCGATTTCGCGATTAACAGCTCTTTCCTGTTCGCGAATATATTCATTAAGTTTAGAAGTTCTGATTGAGCGGCCTTCGCAAACGATATCGATATAATGTTCAATATCCTGTTTATGTTCAATTGAAACGATTTCTTTTAATAAATCGTGTTGTTGTTCCAATTGTTCTTTAAGTTCATTGCGATGCGAATCGATATCCTCTGCCTGTTGTTTTGTGATATCGAGTCGTTCGTTATTTCGGGCAATAATTTCGTTACATCTATCTCGTTCGCGTTCGAGTGTTATGACTTGTTTTCTTGAATTATTGATTTGTTTAGTCAAGTCACCAGTTGTTTGCGCGTTTTCATTTTCTTTAATAGCATTAATTTGCTCGGATAGCTGATCAATTCTTTTTTGAGAACGTCGCGCAACGGTTTTTAATTTTGAGATTCTCTCTTTAACGTCTTCAAGTTGAGCTGTCAATGTTTCATATCTTTGAAATCTGTGGGCAACGCGCCATGGAGAAATTCTTTGTTCTATATCATCGCGAATTGTTTTAAATTGCTTCAAAATATTTTCAAATGACTCAAGCTGTTCAAAAACATCTTTCGCGCGGGAATCAATCTCGGCAAATTTTGCGCCACGTTCATTTTGAGATGCTTCGAGAGCTTTTTGCCGTCGAACAACCCCGAGCAATCCTCGTGCAGGCTGAGCGACGCGTCTATAAGCCATATTATGATAAGCTATACCATCAAGAGCGATCCAATCACCTGTTTTGATTTTTTTATCGGTGTCTTTTATTTTAATATTGCTTAAATTTATATCAAGAAATTTTCGGACAAGTTTGTCTTTACCGGCGTCAAGCATAGAAGCAACAGAATCTGCAGATGCTGTTTTTGGTTTTGCTTTATTTAGCGCGGCAATATCAGCAATTATTATATTCGGATATTTCGCGCAAGCGAGTTCAATCACTTCATCCAGTCTGTCCTTTTCAACGAAAACTGTACCGAGAAAACCTTCTCCGAGCCACGCTTCAATAACATCCATAAGCGACGGAGGAGTTTTTTTCTTAAAATCAATGAGACGATATAATGGTGACCAGCTGATGTTTTTACTTTCAAGTTCAGCAGCAAAATTCGCGTAGGAGGGAACGCGGGGAAGTAATTCTACAGAGCGTCCCGCGCCGATAGTTTTCATTTCGACTTCTTCGCGTTCGCGTTTAAGTTCATTTTTACGTAACAGGAGCGGTTGTTTTTTATTATTAACTTTATCTGCCGCAAGATCAATTTGTGCAAGCAATCTATTCAGCAATCGTTGAAGTTCAGTAGTTTCCAATTCCTGATTTGATTGGACCTGTCGATAAGCTTCTTTAAGTGTGCTGAGCGCACCGTCAAAGGCTTTAACATCAAGATCCGACGAAACCTGAGGAACAGAAATTCTATCAAGGGTTCTTAACTGTTCGCGAAGTAAATCAGAGAGGTCATTCCGCGCCGAATTAGTTTCGCGTTTAATATTATTATATTTTGTAGATTCCGCTTCGTTTTCCGCTTCTCTTGCATTTAATTCTTTAGTAACACGATTCCTTTCCTGTTCAAGGCGTTTCATCTCTTCAAGCAATCGTCCGGGTTCACCAATTTGTAGTTCCGCGAGAACCGATCGCGTTTGCTCGAGTTGCGGAACGATAGTTTCGAGTTGATTTTTTGAATCAGCGATTGCCTGTTCGTATCTGTGTATTGCACGCTGAATTCTTGTTGCTTCTTTATCAATATTTTCATAAGCAGAACGAGCCTGGATATATTTGTAACGTCTGATCGCTTCACGTGCTTCGGCAATTCTCTGAACCACCTGCAGTGCTTCTTCAAGGAGATCTTTTTCCTGTTTTAGCGCTTTTAAATCAGCTTCAATTTTATCAAGATTATGAAGTGTTGACTCAATATCCTGAAAAACTTTGTGGTCAGGCGCGGGAAGAAGAAAAGCAAAGAGCCCTTCAAAATTTCTTGCCTTAACTACAAGCTCTTTATATGACTTGCTCGCTTTCAGCAAATCGGCAACGCGCTCAAAATTCTCTCGACCTCCGAAAAGCCTGTTCGCAATTTGTGTTCTGTATCTGCCGGTATCATAAACATGCGGCTTGCCTATAAGCTCGATTAATTCACGTTTATCAACCGGTCTGTAAAGCGGTTCAGCATCCTCTTCCGGATTAGCGCGAATTGTCAATGGAATATCTTTTAATGGTTTATCAATTATAAAGCCCCAGATTTCCGGTCGCTGGTCAAGACTTTGAACAAACGCTCCGATACCGATTGTTACAACACGTTTCATTTTTGGATGCCAAAGTTCAAGCGCGGTATAACCTACAGCGCCATCTTCACGAACGATTTTTCCGCTTTCAAAATCATGACGTAGAATCACACCGGCAAGTGTTCTTCCCGCTTCAGATCTCGGCCCGAAAATAGTAGCGGCGTTATAAGTCAGTTGTTGTCCACCAGTGAGGATAAGATGCAGAGCATCGATGATAGTAGTTTTACCTGTTCCATTATTTCCGATAAGAAACAAGCTGCCTTTGATATCGATTGTTTCATCGGTGAAATTATGAAAATTAATAAGCCTAAGCTCGCGCATTTCGTAGCAGCTGTAAGCGTCGAGAGATTGAAATTCTTTAGTCATCTTTTAGATTTTGGATTTGTGATTTATGATTTTAGATTTATTACATTATTATTAACTAAATTTAACTTTAATTGATTTTTTCGGGTGGATATTCCAAATTCTTATCAGAATGTAATTGTATATGCCAAAAGTTCATGTGTAATAAGTTTTATAAAAGGTTACAATTTTCAATCATCATTTTTTGTCGATTGTTTTATTCGCACTCTATTTTTTTTAATTCTTCTTTTAATTGTTTTTCGCTTGGTAATTCTGATTTTATATCTTCCGGCAATTCGTTGTATGAAAATTTGCTCACTCCAATGGGTTTGTTTATGTCCTTTATCGAAAAGTCAACTACGAAATTATCTTTGTTTTTGCATAGTAAAATACCAATAGTAGGTTTGTCAGTTTCATCTTTCACTAATTCGTTTATTTTTTTGATTTTTTGAAGAATTAGTGTATGATGCCCCCACGGTATTAGCTTTAATTTTTGGACTATGTCATTCTTTTGAAATTGTCGCATTGAGTATAGATTACTTCTGGAAAAACCAGTCAAATCAGGAAGTTCTGCTTTTAAATCTGTAGCAATCTGTTCAATTAACTTGCTTCCCCAATTACTTTTTGATTGCTTTTCGCAAATCATAGCACCAATGTTCCAATACAAAGCTATCAGCTCTGAATTGACTTGCAATGCAGCTTTTATCTGGCTGTTCTTTATTTTTAATTTTAATTCTAACAACCATTTTTTATAATCTTTATTTATTTCAAGCTTGCTCACTTAATATTTTTTTTAATAATCATTCTTTGTTAATTGCATTCGACAAAAAATGTCGATTAAAATTTCACAAGCGAGAATCAGCATGCGCCAATCACGCGCCTGTGTTACATTTATTCATTCTCTTCTTCTGATGATTCCTCTTCATCAATCGGTTTGTAAAGTTTCATTATTTCTTTGAATGTAAGAATGTCAGGTCGATAGCAATGTATTCCCGGCAAAAATTCGTACATAACATGTTCCTTCATTCCACCCGGAAGGATTTCATCAGCAGAAACGTCAGCTTTTTCCACCTGAACAATAAAGCGATATCGAACGAGTTTCGGAAAGATTCGTCTACAAGCTTCAAGGATAATTTTATCAGCGTGAACATTATCTCCAAGTTCTTCAGTAAATCTGTCTATTCCATACTGCACAAAATCCGCGAGGAGGAATCTAATTGAGCCTTCATCATCGTAACTTGCGTTAAGATCCCGCAGCATTTTTTCGTAGAACTCGACCAAAAGTAAGAACGCTGTACATTCATCACGCCGCGTAAGATCGAATAAATCACGTTGACTTGCTCTTAACGCGTTATTAAATTCCTGCGGTTTAATTAATCGGGCGACTCTTCTATCGACATATAATTCCCAACCGAAGAAGTGAGTAAAAAACTGGTGGAAGTCATCCTGATGACTTCTGACATAATCGAACAAATCGATATCATCTTTTCTGTAAAAGAAAGGAGATTCGGTTAAAATATTCAGAACTGCACGAACGTGGTAAGGGTTCAGGTGTTCAAGATATTTGTCAGATCCTTCCTGGAATTGTTCATCGAAATCCATAATTGTTATTTGTTAATTGTTATCAGTTATTCGTTAATCGTTATTCCCATACTTGTCCAAGACAAGAATTTCTAATTGACCTAATTAACCTAATTGGTCTAAAGAAATCCCAAGAATCAAATAAAAAGAAATAAACAAAATTGGTATATTGGGTTTTGGTCATTATTTAGGTTAATTAGATCAATTAGGTTAATTAGGTTAATTTACTTCCGGGGTTTGGTCGAAACAAGTTTATAGTTTGGTGATACAAACTTCCACTTTTTACCATCAAATTCCGCTCGCATATTTTCCGATGATTTCGGCGGATTCAATTTGTATGGTAAGCGAATCTTTTCACGTTTCCGCCCGAGCACGAATATTTTCACAGCATCTAAATACGCGCGAACATCAGTTGGCTCCCCGAGTTGAATTTCCGCGATATTTTTTTCTTTCTTCCCGTTAAGAAGAGTTTCATTTATAAATTGACTCAGCCGTGCGATTTTTGATTTTTCTAGTTCACGTTTAACCTCTAAAGAACCGGTGTTCGGCTTTAAAACACTGCTTTTAAATGCAGGGCGCGTTAAACGCTTGCGCCAGTATGTCGGCCTTGGCGGTGCGACGCGGCGTGACGGTGTACCGACATTTCTGTCATTAATCTGATGTGCACTGCTTATGAGTTCTTTCATCCACGTGCGAACTTGTTCGATAGAATCATCATCACAGAGCATAACTTCTCTTGTTTTCGCGCGAAGAGCTTTAATTCTGATATTTCTTCTTCTAATATCATCAAGATGTTGTCTGATTTTTCTAACGAGAGCGCGAACCTGTTCATTCACTCGCTGGCACAATTCTGTGAAAAGTCCTTCCGGCGCGAAAAAAGGAACTGTATCTGCCATGAGTTCACGTGTAGACTGCATTTTATCTACCCAAGGTTGAGCAAAAGGATTTGAAAGATAATGTTCGCGTGTTGCCATAAAAGCCATATCAAGCAGTTCGCGTGACGACCCGATATTCCATGCCCGTATTCTGTGATACAATTCAGGACCGTGTTTCGCAACCCGCTGCAAATATTGATCAACATATCTATCTAACCAGTCAATAATTTCCGGCAGGGATTCGAGTTGAAAAGGTGAAGAATTAAATGCGGCAATTCTTGCTCCGAATTCAGTGATTTCCGTTGCGATAGACATACACTTATCATTGATATCAGCGAAACAGCGTGCGATACGTCGCAAATTATATTCGTCTGTAAGCTTTGAACTTCGAATTTCTTCCACACGGGAAAGCAGTTCTTCAATATCATAAAGATTGTCTTGATCAAGTATTATTATGTCAAGCTCGTGCGGTGCGACTAAGGAGTTAAGACTATCAAGCAGACTTCTTGTTCCATCGCTTAGTTTGTAAAGAAATTTTTGAAGCCTGCGATCGGAAATCCGCTGCATTCTGTATGGTTCCAGCCGCCTGTCAAGATTATTCCACGAAACAAGCTGTTCCATATCCGCACGGAAAGTTGATAAAGTGTAGTCCGAACCGGTTCGCTCTTCAATAGTAGATTGAACAGCGTCATAAATATCGTTATGATATTTTTCGATTTCGTGAGCACGGCGGCGCAGGAAAAGGAAATTCAAGATGATGGCATAAATTTCACTTCGTTCTGTTGAAAGGAAAGAGTATTGCACACGTGAGACATGGCCGATAAAGTCCGGTACCGGAGCAATTGAGCGAAACAATTCTGATTGAGAAGAGATAAATTCTTCAAACATCTCTTCAGTAAAGGAATCTTTTTCTTGCACATCCGGGGAGATTTTTTCTGTATTTTCTAAATTTGTAGTCATATTTGTAATTACTGAAGCTAATACACTTGTTAAACACAAGATATTGTACCAAATGAAACTGTAAAGTGCAAATGCTGTGCAGAAATTATCATAATTACAGGCACAGCTGAGAAAATTTGCTCTGCTGAGCAAATTTATAGTTAAGATTTTTTTGCGAGTTTAGCGCCTTAGCGAGAGTTTCTTTATTTATATTTTTTTATTAAATTTAAATTCTGTATATCTTGTAATAAAAGCTAAAAAGTTAATTGATATTGCATTATTATCATTTTTTATTATAATATATTTATA
>JAOZNZ010000117.1:7571-8546 GCA_029933535.1 bacterium
TACTAAATCAACTAACAAATAACACAAAATGAATATAAAACACTTTTTATGGCTCTCCGCAATTATTATAATTGCATTTCTTTGTATTCCTGAATCAGCCTATTCAAAACAACTTGTCGCTGATGACGGAATTACATGGGAAACTCAGAGAAGAATTATTCCCGGGAATTATCCACGTATGGCTGAATTGAAAGACGGCTCCCTAATGCTTACTTTCGAACATGGCATTAAAGACGGTGCCGGGGTGGCCATTTCAATGATTCGCAGTCTTGATGATGGAGCGACCTGGTCACAGCCTACACAAATTGCTTTTACAACCAATGGACATGATTTTGCTAATGCTTTTCCACTGCAGCTTCAAAACGGCAGAATAATAATTTCTTTCCGCGATCACATTCCTCTTCCAAATAAAGATGTAAATTACCGTTTGCCTGTTTACGCGAGTGATGATAATGGAAAAACATGGTGTTATTATTCGATAGTTGAAGATTATAAAAAAACTTCGCATTATCTTGATGGAGTATGGGAACCGATTTTTCTGCAGCTGCAAAACGGAATGTTACAATGCTATTATGCCGATGGACGCGATCACGGGATTGTTATGCGCTACTCAAGAAACAACGGCAAAACATGGAGCCAAAAGAAAATTAAAGTTGCTACTTGTGAGAAAGGTGACGGAATGCCCGGAATTGTTCAACTGCCAAACGGAGAAATTGTAGTTAATTTTGAAAGTGGTGAAACAAAAGATCAACTTGTAGTTGTTCGTTGTACTTTTTCGAAAAACAACGGGAAAACATGGTCGAAAGTTCGCCCTCTTATTTACGAAGCTCATAATAAAAGCGGTAAAGCAAAATGGTCGGCTGCCGCACCGGCACTTGCGCGACTTAAAGACGGGAGATTAATTTCTTCTTTTCAGACTGATGAAAATGTCAAATATAAAAA
The DNA here is from genome assembly GCA_029933535.1 of bacterium. GTDB lineage: Bacteria > Auribacterota > UBA3054 > UBA3054 > B51-G9 > B51-G9. The sequence continues at coordinate 8,514 of JAOZNZ010000117.1, forward strand.
AGGCGATAAGATGGCTGATCCAAGTGTTCCAGG
>JAOZNZ010000709.1 GCA_029933535.1 bacterium
GATTACTAATTACCAATCACTGATTACCGATCACCGATTACGGGTTCATTCTTACTTACTCCCGGCGGAAGTTCTCCTTTTCCAAAAAAGAAAACTTCAATATCATCCAGCACGGCATAAACACAAGGTGTAATAAATAAAGTTACTGTTGTACCTAAGCTGAGACCGCAAATAATCGCAAGCGCCATTGGCGCGATAAACTGTTCCTGACCGCTTCTTGTAAATGCTATCGTTGACATTCCGGCAATAGTGGTAACCGTTGTAAGAAAAATTGGTCTAAACCGCAGTAATCCGCTTTTCATTAAAGACGCCCAGCGTACTTTGTCGGTTATATGCCTGTTTGAACTGGTACGCACTCTATCGCCCATCCCATGCCGTTTTTGCCAGTCATGTCGATATCCATTTATAAAACTTACCATAACGATACTATCATTAACAATAATTCCAACCAGGCCGATTGTTCCCATTAGCGCCATAAAACCGATTGGAAGTTGGAATATCATGAATCCATAAACCACCCCCACAAAACCAAGCGGAATAATACTTAGAATTAAAAAGGGCTGAATAAAAGAATCTAAAATACCGGCAAGAATAGCAAATATAAGTATAAATGCCACTATTCCCGCAATAGCCATTGAGCGTAATGATTCATTGGTTTCTTCTTCCTCACCGCCATAAGTAATTGAACAATCAGGAAATTGTTTTTTAAACTGCTTTTCGGTGAATAAAGTTTTAATTTTATTATTTGCTTCTTTGGATGTAATACGTTTTCCGTCAACATCTGCATAAACGGTTATAAGTCTTTTCCTGTCCAACCGCTTTATTTCACCAAGTCCGCGTGACCGGGTAACTTTTGCAATATCACTAAGCATAATCAGATGTCCTGTTTTACTTACTGCTCTAAAATCTCTAATATCTTCAATATTATTTATCAGATCTTCGGAATATTTAACTCTGACTGTCACTTCGTCATTGCCCCATCTGAAAACAGAGACTTCAGATCCTTTAAAGGCAGACATTATTGCTTCGCCTACTTTGGATACATCTCCGCCAAATATAGCTACTTTACCTTCATCTACATCAATATGAACTTCTCTTTTGTCATTATCAAAATCATCGGAAATATCAGTAACGCCCGGTATTGTAGAAAGATATGTTTTGTATTCTTCAGCCGCTTTCTGCATCTGTTCAAAATTATCACCGAGAATTCTGATATTTACTGCTTTACCTACCGGAGGTCCTCCTTTCTCTTTTTCAACTTTTGTCATTATAAATTCCGAATGACGATTTATTATACGGCGTAAATCCCGCACAATGGGTGTCGGCTTTCTGCATTTCGGATTCAATTCGTCAACATCAAATATTATATATGCTTCGTTACTCCCGCGTTTAATAATTGTCTCATTTTCAGGCCTGACGCCAATTGCTGAAATTACTGCCGCGGTTTCATAAACAGGCATATTAGATATAATATCATTTTCAAGTTTATTTACCGCTGCAGTTGTTTTTTCAAGACTGTAATACGGTGGCGCTTCTAAATATATCATAATTTTGTCAGCATAATTTGCGTCAAATAATTTAAACCGCAAAATACCTGTTTTTACTATCATAACTGCAGAAAGAAAAGCAAGAATAGCTGCAAAAATAACTATCCAGCGACACCGTAGCGCTGTCTTAAGTGCATAACGATAATACTCAAGCACACGGCTTAACAATCTGTCAACCCCGCTCCTTACTTTTCGCAGAAAATTTGTTATTCCCCATCCTAATCTGCTGAAAATCGATGTGTTTTCCCTAACTGTTAATTTATGCTTCCCCGTATCCTCAAGCTTTACAAAATCAACAAGGTGCGATGGAAGAATAAAAATAACTTCTACAAGTGACAGCAAAAGCGCAACTGTAATTATCTGAGGAATTATTGAAATAAATTTCCCCATTATTCCAGTCGTAAGCAGTAACGGAAGAAATGCAACAACTGTTGTACTAACAGTTCCTATAACCGGCAGTAAAACTTCTTTTGTTCCTATTATCGCGGCATCATAGGGACTCTTTCCGTTTTCCATATGCCGGTACACATTTTCACAAACCACTATTGCATCATCTACAAGCATTCCCAGCACCAGGATAAGCGAGAAAAGGGAGATCATGTTAAAGCTGTTGTTAATGAGTTTCAGATAAATGAA
>JAOZNZ010000710.1 GCA_029933535.1 bacterium
GTAAATGATAAAAATCTATACCATTTGGATAACCCATACTACTTATAAAATACAAAATAATTATTCCTATTATAAGAAATATAACAGATAAAGTTTTCATTTGATTTATTCCTTTATTATATATTATTATAAAATGTTATGAAAATACAGTTTCCATTCTTCATTTTTACCATTTTTGTATGTTCTTGGAAATACATTCCATCCACTTGATATACCATATTGCCCATCTTTTCTTATTACATCTAAGTCATTTATACCTGGTATACCTAAGTACGCCCCTTTAACTTCTACATTAGAGAAAATCTTGGATACTTGTTTCACAAGATTATTTCCAGCTCCAGCTGTGCTACAGCCTTTCAAATGAATACGAGCATTTTTAGTAAGTTTCTTTTTTAACACGTCAGTAAAATCAGTTTTACCAGTTGTAAATTTGCCATCTTTGGATACAAAAAGATTTTCTCCGTTTACATCATCAATAGTAATCCAATCTTTATTAGCATGCCCTGATACTTGAAATGAAGTAATGGAGTGATCTGGTAACGACTCCATAAATTCTGTTATTTCTTCTGCCGGTGTATTTTTATCAAATGGCTTTGCCTCGTTTTTATATTTGCCTTTCTCTTTTATTCGATATTTTATTATTACTCTTGCAAGTCCTGAAACATCAATCCCATTCACTGGATTGTTCCCGCAAAACTGATATAAATTAATGCTATCCTGATAATCGATTGGATCTCTCTGAGTCCATCGCCCTGCAATTGGATCGTATATTCTATATCGGTAAAGGTAGTTTTGAGCATCCGCCAAATATTCCTTAGTACTGAAAGTATACTTTGGCTCAAATGTTCCCATATTTGTTACCACATTACCAAAAGCGTCATATTGCAGGTAAGTTTCTTGAGAAGCATTTTCGTTTAAGACAACAACTGTGTCACCGCGATGATTGCTTAAGTAGAAATGTGCATCACCATCAGAATCAATTTCCGCAATTACATCTCCGGTTCCTTCTGCGATTCCTAATCCTCTGACAAACCAACGGGTAATGCCATTTGTTGAATCTAATTCGCCGATTGGAATGTTGCCAGCATGAATTATTTTTTTCAATGTGCCATTATGTGAAAGAGCGATTCGGCGGTTTTGACTGTCATACAAAAACTCATAAGTAAATCCATTACCCGTGATTTTTACAAGTTTATTTTGCGCGTTATAGTAATATCTTGTTATTATTGTACTATTTTCAGTTTTTTGACGCAAGTTGCCTGCGATGTCGTAAACATAATTGTATTTGTTTGAACCAACGCCGTAAACAGGTTTGCTGGGACTGTTTATCCACCAGGCATGCGGTCGAGAAGCACTCGCGCCAAACCAGACACAATTGTCAGGTTTTAATGGATTTGAGTCGGTATTGTCGGGTATATTGTCTGAATCACTGTCAACTTTCCACGGACACGTGTTATATGTGTTGACTTCAACATTGTCGTTTAATCCGTCGTCATCCGTGTCGGCATTGTTTGGATCACTGCCGTAAGAAATTTCCTCATCACGAGTTAAACCGTCATTGTCAGCGTCTGACGCGGCAACATCTTCATCGGCTATGCTTTGGAGTTTGTTGGCTTCAACATAAGTGAAAATGTTGGTGCTGGAAATTGCAGATTGCGGATTGTGGATTGCGGATACTCTGTTGCGAGCCAAATCGTAAATGTATTCATTCTGACACCCGACACCTGAAACCTGAAACCTTTCTTCTGTAAGTTGATCGCGGGCATCGTATTGAAATGCTGACGTTCGCGTTCCGAGTGAAGCGGTGCTTTCGATTATTTGTGTTATTTGTTGGGCGGAATTGTAGGTGTATTCAAAATTTAAAAATGTACCGGCGGTGATGTTTGTCAATCGCTGCTCGCTGTCGTAAGAATAATTTACATTCGCAATCTGAGAAGCTCCATATTTTGGTTTGTATGATGCGAGTTTATTGTTTGGATTGTAAGTGTATGCAGCGAAAACATAGGACGCTGGGGAACCAGCATTCGCCGGTCGCGGCAGCGTCCCTCCAGAATAAAAGGTGTTTGTTAAGCGATTGAGATTGTCGAATATAAGCTTATAATAATCATTCCAATAACTATTCCAGAGAATTGTTATTTACATTTGGTAATTTCTCTATAATTTCTTTATTATCTTCTAA
>JAOZNZ010000118.1 GCA_029933535.1 bacterium
TGTTCAGCAATTTTCGTAACATCCGCATTCGCTTTGGATATTTCTTCGGCAGACGCGGATTCATGGAAGTTCAAAAGCAAAAACGGCAAAACTAAATTAATTGCTAAAGGCATCAATACTGTACAGCCAATGTCAAATTATTTTGCCGCGGGATATTCTGTGTGCCTGAAAGCTGGAGGAAGCGTTGCCGATACTAACGACCTGCGCACACTCGAGCCAAAAACGAAAAAGAACGGTAAAGTGACAAAATGGTTTTATAAAAAGAAAAAAGACGCCAAAATCACTTACATACCGAAGAAAAATCTGCTGAAATGCCAAATTTGGAAGGAATATCCCAGCAACACAGTTCTCTTTGTCGATGATGTGGGGCAAATTCCCGCGGGCGCTTTTTCAATGGGCGATCATTACGGCGCAGGTGACGCCAATGAACTCCCGGTGCATCAGGTATATATCAGCACTTTCAATATGGATAAATATGAAGTTTCAAACGAAAAAATGCGGCACGTAATGCAGTGGGCTTTCGACAACAATAAAATATCAGCAAATTTAACGGTGGTGAGCAACATTTTCGGTGACCAGCAGGCACTGCTGAACCTGGGTGGCGATTCTCAGATAAGCTTTTCTAATGGGACATTCTTCGTTGATATAGGCAAAGAAAATTTTCCGTGCGTTTTCGTCAGTTGGTATGGCGCTTGCGCCTACTGCAACTATAAAAGCGAAAAAGAAGGACTGAATCCTTGCTACAACTTAAATGACTGGACGTGCAACTGGAGCGCGAACGGCCATCGTTTGCCTACGGAAGCGGAATGGGAGAAAGCTGCGCGCGGCGGGCTTGTCACAAACTATTTCCCATGGGCAAGCCTTGGAGGACATTTCACTAATCATATTGACGGCAGCAAAGCGAATTATTATGGAAGCGGAGATCCTTATGACGAAGGAACTTCACCATGCGGGTACTATGACGGCAACCAGATACCCGCGGGTGTTGATATGGCAAACGGGTACGGCCTGTATGACATGGCGGGGAATGTGAGCGAATGGTGCTGGGACTGGTATGAATTAAATTGGTATTCGCAGCCGGGAGCAACAAACGCGGACACGAAAGGGCCTGCACCGGCCTTTGCACGTATAATCCGTGGCGGCAATTGGAACGACTGCGGTTACGGGAATTTGCGATGTGCTAACCGCGCCGATTATTCTCCATTTAAAACCCGCTATTCGTGGGGCTTCCGTTGCGTGCGGTCTGCACCTTAAGGGTATACGGTAGTGGGAAAGTTGGAAGGTTGGAAGGTTGGAAGGTTGGAAGGTTGGAAGGTTGGAAGGTTGGAAAGTGACGAGGACCGAGACCGAATTAAACCGAGAAATAAACAACAAGAAATATTCAATCATAAAGTGAATTAAAATCAAAGATCAAAAATCGTTAATCGATGTTCGATATTCATTTCGATTTAAGAACAAGGCTAACGAAGTAACGCCATAGCGTTCACACCGATTTAAGATTTAAGAAGATATCGACTGAAGCCTGCCCGGCATGCGCCGGACGCTTCGCGAACCCAGCCCCAGCATACGCGGAGCGCTAACGCGAACCCTTTAATCACCTGCTTACGGAGAACACTAATGCATAACTCAAAAAGATATTTACGACGGATATCAATTCAAGTTCTTTGTTTGATGATTTTGATGCCAACAATTTGTTCGGCAGTTCAGGATACTAAAAAAAATAATTCGCAACCGGATGCTGTTGATACAAAATATCGGACCGGACCTTCAGATTTTATCCGGACATGGTTGATCTGTGGAGAATTCTCAAATTTGCCACGCGTTGGTCTTGAAACCGATTATCTGAAAGAACATGGCGGCGAAGAAAATATCCATCCGGTTGCCGGAATGTCCCATCACCGATCTAACGGCACGGTTGCTGTATGGACAAAATTCACATCACCGGATGATATTATCGATTACATATCTTATTTCAAAGATCGTCCAAGTGTGGAAAATGTTTTTGCATACGCTTTTACAACTGTAAACACGGAGAAAGCAGGACCGGCTTATATCGGCCTTGGAAGTGATGATGGTGTACGTGTTTGGTTGAACGGAAAACTGGTTCATAACAATTTTGTGAGACGCGGTACTGTTAAAGATGAGGATATTATACCTGTAAATCTTCGCAAAGGCACGAACACAATTCTTGTTAAAGTTGTCCAGGGAGACGGCGGGTGGGGTTTTGTATTAAGATTCATGTCAGATAAAGAAGTCGAGAAAAAACAAGCTTATGAAAAATTAAAAAAAGAACTTCAGGATTTTCAAAATTGTAAACTGAAACCTGAAAACGAATTGGAGTTCATGTTCACTCCAGGCAAATTCCCGGAAATTGTATGGGAAAATCCCGATAGAGTGGAGAAAATTATCGGAAAATCTCCTCTGAATATTAAATGGTTTAATAATAAACTGGATGAAGTTAGTAAGCCAAGCGAGATCGGACGCTATATTATGTACGCGGAATGTGAAAGTGAAAAAATTGGTAAAATCCGCAGAAGTATGACCTTCTTTTGCCGTCCGGAAGAATGGAGACCATGGGATGATAAATTAAAAGCCTATATGACTTGCCCGGAAAAAAGTCCGATAAATAAAAAAGCGTGGGATGAAAAAAAAGAAATGATTGCCGGAGAGTTAGGAAATATTTTTAATGGATTTATTACATCAAAAGAAAATGGCGCAATATTAATGTCTTACCTAAATGAAATGCAGCCCGGAAGCAAAGAATCATCTTCAACCGACAATCCCAAAGTCAAAAACAATGATAAACATCTCGCGCTAAAACAAAAATTACTCGGAATAAAAAGTGAAAAACTCAAATTTCCGGCAAAACGAAAAGATAAAGCTGTGGTACTTAGAAAAGGAACCGAAAAAGAGGCGGGAGTACGACCTGGCACAACAGCAAAAATTCGTAAAATATGCCGGAAATGGTATGAAGAGAGTAAAGAACCGTTTGTAATATTAGTTGCACGGCGCGGTGTGATAATTATTCATGAAGCGTTCGATGATGAAAAAACCGGAAAGACAAAATTAGACACACCACTTTATATGGCCTCGATTACCAAAGCAATGTGCGGTATGATGTTCGCGCAATTCATAGACCAGGGACTTATAAATCTTGATGATCCGGTAGGAAAATATCTTCCCGACTTCCCGACAAATGGCGAAAACAAAATAACTCTCAGACATTGCTTTACTCACACTACAGGATTGGAAGGGCACTATGAATGGGGTGGTGTTCATAACTCGTGGCTTGATAATGTAGTTCTCAACGGCATGGGTTATCTTACGCCGGGAAAAATTCATCAATATAATGGGATGGGCTATGACCTTGCAGCAAAAGTTATGGAAGTTGTCAGTGGAAAGAGTATAATCAGGCTTATGCAGGAAAACTTTTTTGAACCGCTCGGAGTGAAAAATACTAAAGTCGACGATATGGCTTGCGCTACAACAAGTACTGCCGAAGACATTGCCAGGATGGGACAACTGTTACTTAATCGAGGTTCTTATGGCAACAGGCAATTTTTTTTCGAAGAAACTTTTGAAAAATTAACCCCAAAACCTCTCGGACAATTTTATCCCGGAATTGAACCGGACTGGGGAATTGGACTTACCTGGATGCGGGAAAGAAATCCTGAAGCAGGGAAAAACGGTGTTCCTGCCGACAGTACACTATTAAGCACAAACACTATCGGGCATGGCGCGGCATCAAGTGCAATTATGAGAGTTGACTTGAATAATGAGGTAGTAGTTTCGCAAGTACGTAACACAGCCGGTAAAAATTTTACGGAAAATTTTATAAAATTTCTCAAAGCGATAGATGAAAGTATTATCGACAGAAAACAGTAAGAATGTGGAGTAATTTCCTGATCAAACTAAAACTTAACCAAAGGAAACAGTTATGAAAATTATCAAACGTAACACTCAAAAATCGATTAATATTGTTGCAACTTTTATCGTTGTTTCAATATTATTGATTTTAACAAATTCTGTTTCGGCAATTGATTTTGGCGGAATTGCTAAAAAGGTTGCCAAAGATGTTGTGGACGAAGTGGATAAATCAAATGAAAATCCAAAGCAACAAGATACAACTGCTTTGGTAAAACGCGCAAAGACTGAACTACGGGCCGCTGAAAGGAAAATGTTTGGCGGAAAAAAAGAAGAAGCTGCTGAACAACTCCAGGCTGTAAAAGGTCTTTTGGAAGAAATTGAGAAAGCAGAACCGGAACAAAAAGATTTGAAATATCTGAACTCGAAATACGTAAAAATAAAAAAAGACCTTGATAAACGAATGGGGAAATCTTCGGCCGCGACAGTAAAATCAAAAACAACACCGGCGACTCAAAAACGAGTTTCTTCAAGAAAAACTACTTCTTCCCGCGCGTCGTCACGAGAAGTTTCCGAAAAAACTCCTGCTGCGTCTTCAGGAACGGCTTCCGCAAAACTCCCTTATCATGCGAAACAAAAAATGAAGGAATTTGATAACCTGTACCGCTCGGTTGGATATTCTTTCGAAAAAATGGAAGCTGCTAAATCCGGGAAGACGACTACTTCACCCGAAAAACATGCTGAGACAATAAAAGAAATAATTCCCAAGCTGCAATCAATACTTGATGAAGCAAAATCTGAAGCAGATAAAAAAGGAGTTAGTGATCATCCTGATTTGAAAGACTGCCAGGCGAAAATTGACGCGATTCCTGCTGAACTCAAAAAAGTTTCCGGTGAAGTTAAAGCTGTTCAGAAGGAAAAATCTGCCGAATCTGCCGGTATAGCCGCGGATATTGAAACTCTTAACAAAGAATTCAACCGCCTGCGGGACAAGATTTTTAACAAGGCGACCGGCACAGCAATTTATTATAACGACTTAAAACCGGTTAAAGAGCTTCTTATAAAAATAGAAGATTATGATAAAAATGACAGGAAAAACGCTGAAAAAATTCTCACGGATTTTTCCGCTAAATACGGCTCAACTCAAGATGAAGTAACAAAAAAAACTGACGACTCTACCGCGGGATGGAATTTTGAGAATTTTAAAAAAGGAATCGAAAATGTTGATAAAACAAAAACAGCAATGGCAGAAGACCTTGTGAACAAAGCCGGACAAAAAATAGGGTCGCTTGGAAATATGCACGATTTTTACAGAACAAAACAGCATGCTGTAATAAAAGAATGGGTGGTTACTGCAGAAAAGTTCGACTCCGAAAATGCAAAAGTTAAGCAAACTAAAGATAGTTTAAATCAGGAACTTGATGTTGATTTAAAAAAACTTCTGAAAAAAATCAAAGAACAAAAATGGACGGACAATGATCCTGATGCCCCTTCAAACGCGAAACAACTCGCAAAAACTGCCCTCGAATGGTTCAAGAACAGCCCCGATTGGGGTAAACGGGAACAACAGGGAAAAGAACCTTATGAAATTCTTGATGTCGTTGTTACAGGGCCATGGTCAGTTCAGAAAAGAAATATTCTCGGTGAACCTATTATGTACGGTCTGCCTGTCAAACTTGCTATTCAACTTGACAGCGAAAAAGAAAAAGGATTTGCAAGGGTTTTTATTTTAACTTTACGAACTTTTGAAGGACGAGAAGCAAAAATGGAACCGCCTTTTGAATATCCGACTGTTGGAAACAGTTATTACATCATGAAAAAAGAAGTGAAATAATATTTAATCAAAAATTAATAAATTTAAAACAAAGGATATATCTTATGCTTACTCAAAAAAAAATGGCTCTATGCTCAATAATATTCATATCATTAATTTCTACTTCAATCTTCGCCCTGACTTACTATGTAAATGTGAATAACTTCGGCGCCACAGCCCCTTATACCAACTGGGCAACTGCCGCCACTGTTATTCAGGACGCCGTTGATTTGGCCGGAGCCAATGATACTGTCATTGTCACAAACGGAGTTTATACTTTGGGTGGCGCTGTTACGCCGGGTTATTCACTTAATAATCGCGTGGTTATACAAAACCAAATAACTGTGCAGAGTGTTAATGGTCCGGAAAATACTATTATTTATGGTCAGGGGCCGAATGGCGTTGGAGCAGTTCGGTGCGTTTACTTATATAAAGCATCGAAACTTATCGGCTTTACTTTGAGCAATGGACATACTCTTGTAACAGGAGATAATATTTATGAAAGAGGCGGTGGAGGAATTTTACTTAAAGGTGATAATATTGTGTCTAATTGTATTATTAAATTTTGCGCGGCGGATCATAGCGGTGGGGGAATTGCGATTGATGGTGTCGGTACTGTTATTGATTCAATTATCATACAAAATTCATCAGATTGGAACGGTGGAGGAATAATTTGCAAAGACGGCGGTGAACTATTGAATTCGACCGTTATTGGGAATGTTGCCACTAACTGGGGAGGTGGAATTTTATTTGATGCCTTTGGGATTGTTGAGAAATGTGTCATATCGCGGAATATAGCTTATTATGGCGGCGGGTTTTATTGCAATGGTGAAGGATTTATTAATAACTCGCTTATTGAAGGAAATAATGCTTTACAGGATGGTGCAGGCGTTTTCTTGAACGGAGATGTTGAAATTAAAAATTCTACAATCTGTGGTAATAATGCCGTACGCGATGGCGGAGGGATTATTTGCAGATTCTCCGGAACAAATCTTAACACACTTATTTATCATAATACTGCTGGGCGTAACGGAATGAATCATCAGGAAATTGGCAGCGGGGGTTATTATGCTTATTGCTGTACTACTCCGGCTGTTACAGGTCAGTACAACGGGTCGGGAAATATTTTTGTTGATCCTGAGGTTTCAGATCTGTTAGCAGGAGATTACGGTCTTTCATCATCGTCTCCTTGCATTGGAATTGGAAATAATCTTTACGCTCCGGGAAATTATGACATTGACGGTCGGCAAAGAATTCTTGGCTCACCGCAAATCGTCGATATAGGTTGTTTTGAGTTTGTGCCTGAAGCTACCGGTGCGCAGACAGACCATTATGTATCGCCAGCCGGCGGGAATTTCTGGCCTTATGATACTGAACAAAAAGCTGCCTTGAATATTCAGGATGCTATTGACGCTGCAGCACATTCAGATACAGTTTATGTTGATGACGGGGTTTATAATAGAGCTTATCGTGGCGCACAAGGGATGAAAAACAGAATCGCTGTTAAAAAAAATATTTCTATTCTTGCTAATAGCACCGACCCGGCAAGAGTAGTTATCTTAGGTGAAGCAGATCTTCTTTCGGGTGAGATGGGTACAAGCGCTGTCCGCTGTGTATATTTAAAATCATTCAGTGCTTTAGTATCCGGGTTAACTCTTTCCAACGGCTTTACCAGAGGAACTGACGGCCCTACTCTTCAGGATCTGTATCAGGGCTTTGGCGGCACTGCACTTATTGACGGTTACGGAGTTATTTCAAATTGTGTTTTAAGTGCTGGTATGGCTATAGGCGGCGGTGGAGTGTTTTGCAATGACGGAGGAATTGTTGCACATTCTTCTTTGCTGAATAATCATGGAACCAGCGGTGGAGGGGGTGTTCTTTTGAATTCTAAATGTTTAATCCATGATTGTATTATTGATGGAAACTCGTCAGAATCTAGTGGCGGCGGGGTGTTTTTAATGAATAATCCTACTTTGGCAGCTTATGCATGCGTGGAAAATTCTTTTGCAGTTGTTTCTGAACCGACTATGGAAAACTGCACAGTTTCCGATAATTATGCTAATTTCGGCGGCGGGGGTGTTTATACGCTTGTGTGTGGACTTTTAAAAAACTGTCATATATCAAAAAATCAGACCGCAGGACCCGGTGCCGGAATACTATTTTATAAAAACGGAAAAATTGAAAATTCTGTTATTAGCCAAAACGCAAATACTGATTCCGGCGGTGGAATAATGTTCGATAAAGGCGGCAGCGCTTTTAATTGCCTGATTATAAAAAATTCCGCGATTAACGGTGGAGGGGCTTTCTTTAACGAAAAAGGAATCCTTGAAAGTTGTACCGTTGCAAGTAATTCCGCTGTACACGGCGGTGGAGGTGTTTATTGCGATTCCGGCGGATCAAATATCAACAGCATTATTTACGATAACAAAAATTTTGTTTCGGGAACTACAAATTACTATAATTCCGGCAGTGGAGCTTATTATTCATACTGTAATATTTATCCTGAAATTTCAGGAGCTCCAAACGGTCCTGGTAATATTACAAACAGTCCTGACTTCAATAATCCTGCTGTTAGTGATTTTCATCTCACCGATATTTCGCCTTGCATTGATGCAGGTACAAACCTTCCCTGGATGATTAGTGCGACAGATTTGGATGGTAATGACAGAATCCAAGATGGAACAGTTGACATAGGTTGTTATGAATATATACCTGAACCGGGCGTCTTTGGCGCAATCAATAGTTATTTGTTATTAGTTCTCGGTATTTACAGAAAATTTTAAATTTATCCCGAGGCGCTCGCGCGCTCGTGGACTAATTTTCTCCAT
>JAOZNZ010000711.1 GCA_029933535.1 bacterium
TTTTATGACTTTACAGTACGAAACTCCCTGTTTATCGGTTGTTAAAAACTTAAATTAAAGTCTGTGGGATGGTATTGTTAATAAATCATATCCAACGAAGTAACGCTGTACCCACGTTCATCGTATCAATCATTCTTCCGGTTGAATAACTTTCCAGAATTTCAATTTTCCTGATTCGGTTATTGCTTTAATTGTCAATAAATTGTTTTTTGAACTTTTGGACGGAACAGGCGCAATATTTAAAATAATTGAATCCCCCTGAGGCAAAACCTGTATCGGATAGGCACTGCCGGATTGCGGCCAATTCCACCTCCAGCCGCAACCTGTTATTTCTATTTTTTCCAGATTGTCTAAAGATTGATTATCTGAAATTTGTATTACCCAGTCAGGAAGACCATCGGACTGACCGTCTTTTGAATGACCTGCTTTATCCGCTCCCGCGCTGTCAATCCATTCACCGGTTTGAATCCATTCCGCGCCGTCTGCAACTGTGGTCCACTGAACGAGAGTACCATCTGTAAACAAAGCTTCTACATCGAATTGTTTTCCTGGTTTTGCCCATTCGGGATTAATGAACAAGCTAGCTGATCTGCCTTCGAATTCAACTGACATTGGAAAAGTTTTTCTTAATTCCAAGTCAACATCTTCCGGAGTTTGCCAGACTTTATTATTTGAGCTTATTTTCCATAAATAAGGCTGCAGTTCGTTAAATTTATCGTGGCTGACTTTTATATGCCACTGCGCAATTTTATTTGTAATTCCTTTTTCGCTAATATCGGTAATTTTATCCTCGTCCTGGCCAAGCCATTCAATTTCATTACTTCTTAACTGATGCGTGCTTGTAATTCCCCAGTTTAGCATTGTGCCGTCAGCAAGTACTGCGGATACATAAAAAATGTCGCCCGCGCGTTCCATTGCCGGCTCTATATAAAGATCCGCGCTTGAGCCGTGGTCAATAGCATATAGTGCACAATTCCCGGGATCGGTTAATTTCAGTCCTGATCCGGCGGATTCCCATGTCGTTTTCGCACCCCGGACAATCCATCTCACCGGAGACGAAAGATTATCTGATTCGACTCTCAAATGCCAGTCATTAATTCCGTTTGGTTCTGAATTGAATTCTGAAATGTAATCGTTTTCCTCCTGTCCAAACCATTTTCCTCCTGTTTCCCAATCAGAACCTGTACCGATGACTTTCCAAAGTGCCCAGTTTCCGTCAGGTTTTATCGCGCGAATAAAAAGTTCATCGCCGCCGCAAGCAAGAATAGGATTTATATAAACTTTCATTTTCCCGGAGGATAAATCAAATGACAGGGGACTTGTATGTGAACCGCGAATACCTTTTGAATAAGTACTCCAGGCATCAAAACATCCGCTGCGAACCAATCGGGTACCGATAGGTTTATATGGTAAAACAACATCGACGCGGGATATTTGGCTTTCAAGAAAAGGGTTTTCAATATTTATTTCCCAATCACGAATGCCGTCACCTGTTTTATTTTTTATACCGAGTTGGTCAAGATTGCTCTGACCTTTCCATTTTGCGCCGGACAGCCATCCTTCGCCATTACTTAAGACTTTCCATTCGATTTTTTTATCTACACCAAGAACTGCTGTAACAGTATAAATATCTCCCGGCCAGGCAAGCAAAGGATCAAAATATAAATCTGTTTGATTTCCCGAGCGAACAACTTTTATAAGAGTGTTCCAGCTCCAGGCTTCATCATAAGGAGCATACCATTTGCCGATATCGACAAGGGACCACCATAACCCGCCGCGAATTCTCCATCCGGCAGGATTTATTCCTCCCAATTTATCGCTTGTGATGCGGATATGCCAGTCATTTATACCGTTTGCCAAAGCGAAAGAACCTGTACCAACCATATCTTTGTCGGGAGGAATCCATTGAGCGATTTCTTTAGCAGAGCAGAGAATAGTTGATAGAAGAGTCAAAGCAAGAAATATTTTTTTCATAATTACCTCCAATGTTTTTTACTATAATTCACACTTGTCCAAAATAGAAAACTTGTGAATAAACAACTTAATATACGGTAAATACTAGTGTCATGACAATGTTGTAAAGTTATCAAAAAGAATGTAGCTGCCGGCGAATGAAATGAGCCGGTGGAGTCCACAAGCTCGTGCCTCGCTCGCGGCTACATTTGTTTATATT
>JAOZNZ010000119.1 GCA_029933535.1 bacterium
ACAAGGAAAAAATCTCCAATATTAGCAGATTGGCTTATAGGAATTGGAATCCATTTCGCAACTGCACCGTCAAAACCTTTTCCTTTGACAATTAGCGAATAATGACCGCCTTGCTGCAAACCTTTAATCGTAAAAAAACCGTTTTTATCAGCCTTAGTTTTTATATTTTTTGAATGAACTTTGATCCTTGCATAAGGAATAGGATCACCCTCTTTATCGGTTATGCGACCTGTCATCGTGCCACTCCAATCGCCCCATCCTTCCTCTTCGATAAAGTTATAATCCTTCGGGTTCTTTTTTTCTGCATAAACAAAAAGAACAGTAATACAAATTATAGAAAAAATTATTGAGATTAATTTAGTTTTCATGATAAATTTAAGTTTTAGTTAAAAAAACTATAATAAGGGAGTAGTTATTAGTTAATAGTTATTCGTTATCAGGAAATTCATCCCGAGCGCGCTAGCGCCTCGGGACGAATTTAGTATTCACTTCATTACTCCAATTAGGACGCTGGGGACAGCGTCCCTCCATTCCATCAATCCACCACTCCACCACTCCACCATTCCACCACTCCACCATTCCACCATTCCACCACTCCATTGCTCCATTGCTCCATTGCTCGCGCTTGGAAGCGCGGCTTACTTATATTATATCAATATCATCAATATTTATCCAGCCTTTTTTCTTATCTACTCTGATTTTGGCACTGCTTTTTTCCTTTTCAAGAATTTTAACCTCCGTGCCGTTATGAATAACAAATATCTCAGCATAAGAATCTCCCGGACCTGCTCTGACAATTGCTTCTTTTGAAACAACTACAGCCGTAGAATGTGATGAAATATTGTAGAATTTAGTTCCCGCAGCTATGCCAATAATTATTAAGATGACTGCTGTAATATTAATAATTCTTTTTATTGGTGAAAAAGGAAGAAAAGCGTAAAATGATAGTGAAATAAATAATATCGCTATCAAAATTGCCGTTCCCCATAAAAGTTCATCTAAACTGAATTTATAATATAAAAATAAAAATTGACGCAACGCTGCAGGAGATTCTTCCGGCACAACGTTGTCAATTGTTTCTGCTCGTGCAATATTAAGATTTTCTATCACATCGCTGTCTCGCGGGAGTAATTGCCGTGCTTTTAAATATGCCGCAATTGCTTCACCAAGTTTGCCGCTGCGGTAATACGCGTTTCCAAGATTGTAATAAAGCCCTCCAGGAGAGAAGCCTAGTGAATTTGCTTTATTATAAAGGAGAATTGCTTTTGAATAATTTGTGCTTTTGTAAACCTGATTAGCTTGTACAAAAACGGTGTAGGCGTCATCGCTTGCCGTGCATTGCTGTGCAATCATCAATCCTGTCAGAGCGATAGCAGCGAATGTGAATATAGAAACTTTACAATATTTTTTTAACATTCTGATTTTATTGTTGGTTAATAATTCAGGAGATTTCTTTATCAAGCTTTGTAATTAATTTTTCGCTTTCATCGAGTTTTTCAATAGCCGTTTCTTTTAAAAAATCACCTGGAGCAAAACGACCAAAATCACAGTATTCAAGAACTTCTTTTGCTTCTTCAATTGTGTTTTTCGAAACGTTATGATCAATTAAAATTTTCGATAAAGTTATTCCTGTAACCTGCTGCGCAGGAATGTGTATTTTGTCGGCTATGAAATGAGTTATTGCATCAGATAATTCCAAATAAAATAATTTGTTGTTATCGCTTTTTAGAGCGCTGCTTGCTTTTTTTAACCGCGTTTTTACTAACCTGGATGCGTTTGTACGGCGGTATAAAGCAGTATCATTTAACATACGATGACGTCTTTTCGCTAAAAACGCGAGAAAAATCCAGGATATTGAAGGACCAATAATCAAAATATAAAAAAGCGGGTCTGAAGTTGTACGCTTCGCTTTGCCAAGCGCATCTACAGCTATTTTAATCGGAAAAATATCCTGGTTGAGAATTCGGATTGAACCTTGACCATTCCTGACAGATACGAGTTCTGTTATTTTTATTTTACCTGAAGCGGGTGCCGGTTTAACGTTCAATTTAAATGGTCCCTTTTGCAAACTAACATACTTTCCAGAGTCAACATTAAAATACGAGAAGTGAATCGCCGGAATTGTGTCTGTATTAATTGAAGTAGGAACCATTGCAAGCTTATATGTCCTTTTTCCAATCAATTGACCTTCAGAAACACGTGTGTCGCGCGATGTTTCCGGCTCGTAAATTCTAAAGTCAGTCGTGTTTGTTGGAAGAATTACAGACGCGTTATCAATATTTCCCTGGCCTGATAGCTCTACAGTCAAAGTGACAGGTTCACCAACCTGAACGGTTGAAGGAGAGACTGAAGCATTGAGGGAGAAATCACCTACGGCGCCGTTATAATTATTTGGTTTACCTGTTGTCGGTATTTTTTCAATATTGAATGAAATCGGATTAGATTTGACTGTTATAACTTTTGTTTTGTAGTTACCGAAAAAATTTCCGAAAATACTTCCACCGAAAAAATTATCATCACGCGAATCACGCCTGTTTCTATGAACAGGAACTCTAACTGTAATATTAATGTAAAACGGACCAATGGTCTGTTTGCCTGACTTAAGCGGAATGAGAAGTTTTTGAAATCTTACTGATTGATAAATTACATTGTCTATCATAACTCTTTGTTGGGAAGGTCGACTGCCATCGTCATAAACAAAGAATCCTTTAAGATTGAAATCGGGTTGAGTAACATCGGTGATATCAGTATCTTTATAATACAAAGTCAGTGCGAGTCCGATTTGCCCATTAACATAAGCTTTTGTTTTATCGGTTTGAAGATTTAAAAAAAAATTGTCTTTTGGAACTTCACCGGTTATATCTGAAGAATTATTCTTTTTATTACCTTTAACAACTTCAACAAGTATTGCTTTTGTGCGATATTTTTGACTGCCTACTTTTACAGCAACAGGTCCTATCGTTTGTGTTCCTTCTGATTTCGGCTGCAAAATATATGAAAAAGTAATACTTTTACTTTGACGTCCATTTACAAATGACATCTGGGTAGATGTTGAGGGACCCTGTAAAATATCAAATCCCTGTAACTTCTCAAATGTAGGTTTAGATGCGTTTTGACTTCCCTCAATCACAACCTGAAAATTCACATTTTCGTTTATGCTGATTACCCGTTTATTTATAGACGCAATAACTTCCACCTGCGCGTGCGCTGCAGCAGTAGAGAAAAGCAAAGTAGTTAATAATATATATTTCAAAAGTTTCCGCATATTTTCGAATAGCTTAAGCAGCCAAATTATTTTTAATGATTTTTAAGTTTAAATTAATACTATGTTAGTGTATATATTTTACCAATCTTTGTCAACCGGTACATAACCTGCCGCCTGAGCCTTTTGTTTCCTCATTTTTCGTTTATTACGTTGGTCTTCTTTAAAGTTTTTAAGCATTTGTTTAACCTGTTTTTTATCCATTTTAGGTTGTTTACTCTGTTTTTTATCTTGATTCTGCTTGTCGTTTTGTTTTTGATTATCCTGCTTTTTATTCTGTTCCTGCTTGTCTTGCTTTTTATCCTGTTTCTGTTTGTTTTGCTTTTTATCCTGTTTTTGGTCCTTGTCCTTATTTTTATCTTGATCGTTCTTATTCTCTTTGTCTTTCTTTTTTTTGTTTTTCTTATCGCTTTGCTTTTTATCCTGCTTCTTATTCTTTTTGTTCTTATCGTCAAACTCTTTGCGGGCTTTTATTAAATATTCCAACCCTGTCTTCTGATCAGGTGGCGCGTTGGTCCAGCTGCTTTCCAAAAACTTTGCAGAATAATCTAAACTATCTCGGGCAACAGCAAGAAATTTCACAGCGTTGTCTATCTTTTGAGCCAAAGTTTTTTCCGTTCCGTTAGTCATTACTGATTGGCCGCTCATTTGAGTTTGAGTTTGTTGATCAAGTTTTGTTTTGATTTTATTCATAAGCGAATTAAAATCTTCCGAAATGGTTTTCATTTCAGCTGTGTCAGTTGTTTTAGGATTTACAAGCATATATTTAATTTTTTCTATCACTTCACTTCCGTTCGCTGAAAATTGCTTGTTACCGGTATCCGCTGTAGTTTTTTCAATCTGCTTTAACTCACTTTCAATTTCAGTCAGTTCATTTATGGTTGATGCAGTCGGTGTATTAGACATACTTAATAAATTGGCAGATTCAGCCAGCGATTTGTAAATGCTAATCAGTTCATGAGTGGAAGGATCAAGAGAAATTTGCCGCTGCACGGGCGGTGGCATTCCCTGAGCTCCCGGCATCCCCGGCTGAGCCTGCTGTTTGCCATACAGTTTTTCCGGCGGAAGGTTTGTTCTCAAACCTCTGAAACCTTCTCTTATTTCAAAGGTTTCTGTTACATAATTTTGTTCGTTCGTGCGGATATCTGTAATTGAATCGATAAGTTCATATTGGTTAGTAATTCCTAAAGGCAAAGTTTCTACAAGTTTTTTAGTTTGAACATTCAGCTGTGCCTGGACGCCAATTAATAGTTCAAGTCTTTTTATAAGTTTATTCAGCGGGTCTTCTTTTTTTTCTTTCTCTTTTTTCTTTTTCTTTTCAATTTCTTTAAGCTTAAGTTGAACGTACTCAATGTTATACTTTATGTCTTTATCATCGCGATCAAGTTTTAAAGCGCGTTTATATGATTCAAGAGCCTCACGAAGTTTTCCCTGCTGCACTAAACAATCGCCGATATTGTAATAGCATTTCATTTCAATATTTTTTGTTGGTATTTCCAACGATTTTTTAAATGCGGAAATTGCTTTATCATATTTCTTTTGTTTATAAAATACTGCACCCTGATTATAATTAATGTCAGAATTGTCCGGAGAATCTATTTGCGCTTTTGCATATTCCTGCTGTGCGGCATTATAATCTTCCTGTTCGTAAAATTCATTACCTTTTTTAACTGATTCGGCAATAATATTTACTTTTTCGGCGAAAGCAGCGAATGAGAAAAACAAAGTAAAAATTGATAAGATAATTATTTTCATTTTTTATAATCCGTTATTAATGATTCCGATATTAAAAATAGTAAAGCCAAAGCTAATGGCCATTGAAACCTTGACTCATAACGTTTTTTACGCGTGCTTTGTAAATCAGTCTTGTTCATTTTTGCAATTCTGTCTTTGTAAATTTTGTCAAGTTCAATCCCGGATGCCGAAGATTGCATGTAAGCTCCGCCGGTAATCAAAGCTATTTTCTTTAAAGTATTTTCATCAAGCTTTGAAAGAATAAGTCGTCCCTTTGAATCTTTCAAATAAACTTTCTTGCTGGCTTTACCATTTATACGAATTGGACTTCCTGACGGTGTGCCAATTCCAATACAGTAAATTTTTATTCCTTTTTCCGCGGCAAGCTTGGCTGCTTCGATTGCGTTACTGTCATGGTCTTCACCGTCTGTGATAATTATTAATGCGCGGTTTTTCTTTTCCTTACCTTCAAACGCGGAAACCGCTTTTCGTATTGCCTCTCCTATCTGAGTTCCGCCTCGTGGAATTAATGTTGGATTTAATTCGTCGACAAACATTCTGCAAGCTCCGTAATCAAGTGTTAACGGGCATTGCACAAATGCAGTTCCCGCAAAAGCAATAAGACCGATTCTGTCGCCGTTCATCATTTGAATCAGATCCAGAATTTCACGTTTGGCGCGATCAAGTCTGTTTGGTTTAATATCATCGGCTAACATACTTTTTGAGACATCAATTGCAACAATAACATCGATACCCCGCCTTTTAATTTTTTCCCAATGGTATCCCAATTTGGGCTGGATTAGCGAAAGAACGATTAATAGTAACGTAAGAACCAGTAGAGAGGCTTTATATTTTTGTTTCTGAATACTGACATGTTCAGTGATTTGTCTCAGCATCTCACTTTGAGCAAACAAATGCAGCAGCGTGTGCCGTCGTTTGAATGTCCAGAAAAGGAACAGCGCGACTGCTATAACTATCCAAATACCGTGAATGTAAAAAAGTTTACCGAATTGCATTTAATTTGTTAATTTGTTGATTATTAATTTTTTTCAATATATATTTATCATCATAATTTCATCTCATTTTGATGTCCTCTTTCAGAGGACGATTTGTTTTTTTCCTTTTCCTATGGGCGTTGCCCATAGGCTATAATGAACTGCTCCTTTGGAGCAAAATCTTCGACATAAAATGTCGAATGAAAATTCTGCAATTCCATCATTCTCCAATTCTCCTAGGGCAATTTTTTAAATTTTGTATTTGCGAGTAAGATTTCTAATATCAGAAGAATTGCACCCGCAATTGCAAAAAATGTAAATTTTTCCTTGTATTCCATATAATGAAACACTTCAATTTTAGTTTTTTCCATTTTATTTATATCATCATAAATTTTATTTAACGAATTTTCATTTGTCGCTCTGAAATATTTCCCGCTTGATACATTCGCAATCTCGTTCAAAAGTCTTTCATCAATGTCTACCGGCATTCTCTGATACGTTTTTTCACCAAACATATCTATTGCAGGTACAGGTGCGTAGGCAGCTTTTGTTCCAACACCGACAGTGTATATTTTCACTCCGAGCTCCCGTGCCATTTCGGCGGCAGTTTCCGGAGAAATTAATCCGCTGTTATTTCTTCCATCAGTAAGTAAAATAATAATTTTGCTTTTTGCTTTTGAATTCTCCATACGAAGAACTGATGTAGCAATTGCATCTCCGATAGAAGTGCTGTTTTGTCCGGCAATTCCTATCTTGCATTTGTCAAGAAACTTTAAAAGCACTCCGTAATCAAGCGTGAGTGGGCATTGAGTGTAAGCATCTTCTCCATAAACGACCAGTCCGATTCTATCATTCTTTCTTTTTTTGATAAAACGTTCAACAACTTGTTTCGCTACATCAAGACGACTTATGTCAGGATTTCGTGTTAAGTCGCCGGCAACCATACTTCCTGATGTGTCAACCGCAAGTATTATGTCAATGCCGTCTGTTGTAACTTTTGTGTCTTCTTTTCCTTTTTGCGGTCTGGCAAGTGCCAGTGTAAAAAGTATTATTGCAGCACATCTCAAAACGAGAATTATGTGCCGGTAATAAAGCGATATAGGTGGTTTTATTTTTTTCAGCGTCGATATTGACGAATATTTAATTGTTCCTTCTGCATTCGCACGGAAATAATGCCATATTATCACCGGGATAATTAGCAGAAGCAAAAACCATAATGGATCGTGGAATCGTAACATTATTTTAAAAAAAAATTAAAGTTTAAGGTTAAAGGTCTAAGGTCTAAGGTTTAAGGTCTAAAGTCTAAGGTCTAAAGTCTAAGGTCTAAGGTCTAAAGTCTAAAGTCTAAAGTCTAAGGTCTAAGGTTGAATTTCTAATTGACCTAATTTCTAATTGCTCTAAACAAAATCCAATGCACAAAAGAAGAAATAAACATAATTGGCTTTTTCTTAGTTTGGTCATTATTTAGGTTAATTAGATCAATTAGGTTAATTAGGTTAATTTACTCGCTTTCGTCTGGTCTATGAATTCAACGGTTTTATCTTCAGCATTATGCGCATTTTCTGATGTAACAGCGCGGTTTGCAAATTTCACTAAATCAGATTCGGTTAAAAATTTCTTTAATAACTCGCGATACTCTTTAGGAAAAGCTTTATCATTATTCAGCTCAATTAAAAATTCTTCAGTTGTTCTTTCAGGAGCTTTTAACGTGAAACGATCTTCAATATAATGACGTAATATATTAGATAACTCGTAATAAAATTCTTTAATATGATTCTTCTCGATAAGATGCTTGGCTTCAAGTTCCTTTAGCGCGTTGAAAGCAATTATATGAGCCGGAGTGGGCGGAACAATAACTTTTACCACTTCCTTTCGCTTGCGAACTAAAAGTATTATCGTTAATGTGGCAAGCAGTGCTGCTACGATAGCAATCATGAACATTCTTGATTTCTTTTTTATTAGTAATTGTATACTAACCGGACCTTTTATGTCACGAATTCCTGAAAAGGTGTCGTTTGTTGACGCTACGCTTGTTACTTCAATATAAATTGGAGTTCCGGAAATGTAATTTGTTTTTCCATCAACTGTATAAATAATATTTGTAGCAGGAATTTCATAATCGTCTACAAGATATGTTTCAAGTTCAGATGTTTGGGTTTGCGTAACCCGCCCGTTTGGATGGTGTACTTTTTCACTTTTATGCCAATTGTAAACAGCCAGTCCGCCTATATTTTCTGAAAAAGCCGGAATGTTAAACCATACATTGGATGCCGCATCGACTTTAATTGTATAGCTGATAATATCGCCTATTTTTACAGACGGTTTATCAACACTTACCTTCACTTCGATAAGTTGTTTTGACATTTCAATATTTTTGCTTTCTTTTTTCAAACATGACGTTTGAAGAAGCAGTAAAAATACAAAAAGTAAATTTATTATTTTTAATCTCATTTTATTAACTGTTTTAAGGTTGCTCTCTTCGTTCGCTTAAAGTTGTTCGCTT
>JAOZNZ010000120.1 GCA_029933535.1 bacterium
CCTCCACCACTCCACCACTCCACTACTCCACTACTCCATTACTCCATTACTCCATTACTCCATTACTCCAAGAAAATATTGAGTGTTTAATTTTCCCCGCCATTTCAATAATGCAACATTGTTTTGCTTTTATAACATAATATGCTATAATAATATTAATATGAAAAGATTTGTTTATATATTTGTTACTTTGATGCCGGCGATGATATTTATATCTACTGCACATGCGGACAGTGTGCTTGTGTTTAATGAAATTATGTACCATCCCGTAAGCGTTAGTAATGAAATACCTTCGGAATGGATTGAACTGCATAATCAAATGGCGGTAGATCTTGATGTTTCAGATTGGAAAATTGCTGATGGAATTGATTTCACTTTTCCTGACGGCTCGGTTATCCCGGGGGGCGGTTTTGCTGTAATTGCGTCATCTCCTTCAGAACTCGAATCACAAACCGGACTTACAAATGTTTACGGTCCCTTTTCCGGTAAAGTCTCCAATTCAGGCGAAACTTTAAAACTTCTTAATAATAGCGCTCGCCTGATGGATAAAATTACTTATAAAGATTCAGGTGAATGGTCGGTGGCGGCTGATGGTTCAGGAGCATCGCTATCGAAAATTGACCCTGACTCTGCAAGCGCACCGGCAGAAAACTGGTCGGCAAGTTCTCAAATTGACGGCTCGCCCGGTGAAGAAAATGTTGATACAATCTCCTCTTTGACCGTCGGAATTTTATTTAATGAAATTATGCCCGCGACTTCGGCAACAAATTTCTGGTTGGAAATTAAAAATGCAGGGAGCAGTGCAGTTCAACTTTCAGGTTATCAAATAAGATGCAGCAGTGCGGTGGCATCTTATATTTTTTCTTCTGAAACAATTCCTGCCGGTGGATTTAAAATTATTTCTAATGAAGAATTAGGTTTTATTCCATTAGATAATGATAAATTATTTCTTTATAGTTCAAGTGACGATGTGCTTGATGGTAAAAAGGTTACAAATACATTGCGGGGGAGAACTCCTGACGCTAAATGGTTATATCCTGAATATGAGACATCCGGTTCTGAAAATGTTTTTTCTTTTCATGATGAAATTGTTATTAATGAAATAATGTATCATCATCAGCCTGAATATGAAATTCCTCCTCAAGATCCTAAAAATATGCTTATTCCAATTACTGGAAACTGGAAATATAACGATTCAGGCGATGATCTTGGTACAGCATGGAGAGTGACAAGCTATAATGACAGCAGTTGGCCTTCCGGACCGGCGCTTTTGTATAATGACCCTGACCCGATGCCCGCGCCGAAAAACACATTAATACAAATGGGTAACACGCGGACAACGTTTTATTTTCGAACAACATTTAATTTTACCGGCGATACAAATGATTTGGAATTATATCTTCATCCTGTAATAGATGACGGCGCGGTTTTTTATCTTAATGGTCAGGAAGTTTACCGCTTTAATATGCCGGCAGGAGAAATTCACGCAACAACTTATTCCGCGAGCACAATTGTGAACGCGGAATATACAGGTCCTTATTTAATAAATCCGGCAGCTATCGTTCAGGGAGAAAATTCTTTCGCTGTTGAAGTTCACCAATGGGGCGCAACGAGCAGTGATGTAGTTTTCGGGATGGAACTTTATTCGATTACGAACACAGCTTCCGGGAAGAGTTTTTCAGAAAGTCCGGAACAATGGATTGAATTTTATAATCGCGGTACAGCTACAGTTGATATGTCGAACTGGGAAATTTCTGATGCTGTTGATTTTATTTTTCCGTCAAATACTTTTATCGGATCAGGTGAATATCTGGTCGTGGCAAATGACGAGGTGAAATTAAGTCAACTTTATCCTTCAGCAAGAATCCTGGGTGACTTCTCCGGTAATTTATCACATCGTGATGAAAATATTTTATTAAAAGACTCAAATGGAAATCCGGCTGATGAACTTCATTATTATGACGGATTCCCATGGCCCGAATATCCTGACGGTAATGGTGCCAGTTTAGAACTTCGTGACCCTTATGCCGATAATACAAAACCGGAAGCGTGGATGGCAAGCGATGAGTCATCTAAATCGTCCTGGCAGGAAATCAGCTATAAAATGACCGCGGGACAGGTTGGCGGTCCGGATTATTGGAATGAATTTCTTATGGGACTGCTTCAAGGTGGTGAAGTCTTAGTTGACGATATCAGCGTGATTGAAAATCCGGATACCGCGCCCGTGCAGGTAATCCAAAACGGAACTTTTGACAGCGGGACAATTAAATGGCGTATAAATGGTACTCATTCGAGAAGTTATGTTACCGATGATCCTGATGAACCGGGAAATAAAGTGCTGCGTATTGTTGCCGCTTATGCGAGTGGTCATTCTTATAATCATGCGGAAACAACTTTTATAGGTAACAGGGCGATTAATGCTAATTATGAATATGAAATAAGTTTACGCGCCAGGTGGATAATTGGTTCACCGCGATTACGTTCATGGATTTATTTTAATCGTTGCGGTAAAACGGCAGTTTTAAATGTTCCTGGAAAAAATGGGACGCCCGGATTGGAAAATTCACATTACGAAAATAACATTGGACCGACTTTTTCTGGATTCAATCATTTTCCGGCTGTTCCAAATCCATCTCAGCAGGTGGAAATTTCTGTTCACGCAAATGATAACGATGGCATAAAATCCTGTACACTTTTATGGGCGTATGCAGGAGGAGGCTGGTCTGTTTATCCTATGACTTTAAATTCCGACAGCATGTATTCAGCTTCCATCCCGGGCTTTCCAATGGATAGCATTGTTCAATTCTACGTGCAAGCGGTTGATAATTTAAACTGCACATCTTTTTATCCGTCTGCGGGAGCTGATTCACGGGCGCTTTATCAGGTTCAGGACAATCGCGCGACAACTTTGCCGGTTCATAATTTCAGAGCTATAATGATTCCGGCGGATTGTGATCGAATGTATGAAGGCGCTAATGTTTTGAATAATGATTATGAACGCGGAACGGTAATTTATGATGAAACACAAATCTTTCATAATGTAAAAATAAGAATTAAAGGTAATATTACCAGATATGGCGGACTTCCGGGTCATAAATTCCTTTTTCACGCCGATAATCTTTTCCGGGGTGCTCATAAAATGGTTATGAGCGATCCAAACGGCAGACTTATGGGATTGTCGCATCCCGTCGGTCATAGTCAGGAAGAAATTCTACTTAAACATATCGCTAATCGGGCGGGTGGAATCTATTCACAGTACGATGATCTGATGCACATAATTATTCGTATGCCTGGAGGAATTCAAACGCATAAATCTTTGATGATGATGGGACGTTTTACTCCCGATTATTTCGAGTCTTATTTCCAGGATGGAGGCAGTCAGCCTTTATATAAATATGAATTTGCTTACGCTTTAAACAAAATTGCCAATCCGAGTGATCCGGAAAGCATAAAAATAAAACCTTTATGGCCATTCGTTTGGGGTATTGGTGATATTTATAATCTTGGTGATGATAAAGAAACTTATCGCTGGTATTTTTTAATAAAAAATGGAAGGACTGAAGATAATTACTCGCCAATAATGAATCTTTGTAAAACTTTTTCGATGCCCGTAACGGAAATTGATAATGCCGCACCGGAAATAATTGATGAAGACCAATGGATGAGAAATTTCGCGTTTCTTTCTCTCGGTTGTGTATTCGATACGTATAATTTCGGATCGGGGCACAACAATATAATTTACCAACGGCCTACAGATGGAAAACTTCTTATTCTTCCAATTGATATGGATTGGGCATTTGAACCGACAAATTTATATCGCGGAGTCGATGCGCCGCTTTGGGGTGCTAATGCTGTTTACGGTTATAATAAATTTAATCTCGGAAAAATCATTGAACTTCCAAGAAATCTCAGATTGCTATACGGACATTTTTATGACATAATCGATAAAGCGTATAATCCGACTTATATGCAGAAATGGGCAACTCATTATTACAGCCTTTTGCAAAATCTTAGTCCTTACAGTTTTGATTGTGTTGTAGATTTTATTAGCGAAAGAAGAAACTATGTGCTTAGTCAATTACCGGCTGAAATCCCATTCAAAATTACAACCAACGGGGGAAATGATTTTACAACAGGGGACAGCGAAGTCGATTTGTCAGGTTCAGCTTGGATAAATATTAAAAATATCAGACAGAAAAATAATTATACTGAACTTAATGTTAATTGGAACACAATATCTGATTGGAATACAAAAATAAAACTGTTCCCAGGTACTAATTATGTGGTTATTCAGGGATTCGATTTTAGCGGGGATGTCGCCGCAACTGACACAATTACAATTATCAGCACAGCTCTGCCAATTGCAAAAGGATTTGTTATAAATGAATTCCTCGCGATAAATTCAACTGTCAATACCGATGAGTTCGGCGGTTATGATGACTGGATAGAACTTTATAACGCGGGAACAAATTCTGAAAGTACTGCCGGATTATTCCTTACTGACTCATTGAGCTTACCAACAAAATGGATGCTGCCGGCAACAAATATTTTGCCCGGAGGATTTTTGCTCATCTGGGCTGATGATGAAACTAATCAAGGTCAATTTCACGCGTCGTTTAAACTTAGCGGTACAGGCGAAGAAATAGGTCTTTACGACAATTCCACTTCGGCAATTCATAATATTTCTTACGGATCTCAATCGGAAGATATATCAAGCGGTTTATTTCCTGATGGGATATACAGCGATTTTGTTCCACTTTCACCAACACCGGCGGCAAAAAATGTTCTTCCTGAGCCGGGAGCGGAATGGATTATTGGAATATTGTATTTATGGATTATTGGAAAACTCCGCAAAAGTCAAACGTCTTACCGCTCATCAACAAACCAACTTTCCAACCTCTAAAAAATAAATTGTGATTTGAAAGATCACAATTTCCTCCAACTTAAGTAATTGTTTTTTTTTCGTCTTTTTGGGATAATGAATTAAATAGAAAAATATAATTGTCTGACATGTTAAACGTCAGATTTTAATAAAAATTAATAAAAATATGAGCTCATATTCTTTAACACACTTGAAAGAACTCGAAGCCGAAAGCATACACATTATTCGGGAAGTCGCTGCGGAATTCGATAATCCTGTTATGTTGTACTCAATAGGTAAGGATTCATCGGTTATGCTTCGCCTTGCTCAAAAAGCTTTTGCGCCGGGCAAAATTCCTTTTCCACTGATGCACGTTGATACACGGTGGAAATTCCGCGAGATGATTGCATTTCGTGAAAAAGTTCAGAAAGAACTTGACATTAATTTGATCGTATGGATTAATCAGGATGCTGTTGATCAAAATATTAACCCCTTTGATCATGGTTCGGATACACATACCCGTATCACGAAAACGGAAGGTCTAAAGCAGGCGCTGGATCATTATGAATTTGACGCCGCATTCGGCGGAGCACGCCGTGACGAAGAAAAGTCCCGTGCTAAAGAAAGATTTTACAGCTTTCGCGACAAATTTCACCAGTGGGATCCTAAAAATCAGCGCCCGGAATTGTGGAATCTATATAATTGTAAAGTTAATAAAGGTGAATCAATTCGCGTCTTCCCACTGTCAAATTGGACTGAACTCGATATCTGGCTCTATATTCAAATGGAAGAAATTGAGATCGTTCCTTTGTATTATGCAGCTGTGCGACCAGTCGTTGAACGTGATGGTGTCTTGATCCTGGTTGATGATGACCGTTTACCGCTTGAACAGGGAGAAAAACCGATGATGAAAAAAGTACGGTTTCGTACTCTGGGCTGTTATCCCCTGACAGGAGCTGTAGAATCAGAAGCGGATACATTACAAAAAATCGTTCAGGAAATGCTGCTTGCAACATCGTCTGAACGTCAAGGCCGCGTAATTGATTTTGACGGTGCTGCGTCTATGGAAGAAAAGAAGAGGGATGGATACTTTTAAAACTTGAAATTTGAAATTTGAAACTTGAAATTGGAGTGAACGATGAAGGAAATATACAAACTTGATATTTATTGTCTTGCTGAAGAACTTTCTGATTTGATTTGGTATGATTTTGATACTTGGTCAGTTAAAGCTCAAAAAACTATTGGCTACCAAATAATTCGGTCTTCTGATAGTATTGCAGCAAATCTCGCTGAAGGTTATGGTCGCTTTACCGCCCCCGACCGTAAAAAGTTTTATTTATATTCAAGAGGATCGTTTGAAGAAACAAAAGCATGGTTGCGTAAAGCTATTCGTCGCAAAATAATATCTTCTAACTCAAAAATCGAACAATATCAAAAAATTATAAATGAGCTTGGACCAAAACTTAACGCATTTATAAATAAAACTAAAATTTAACCCGAATAATAAATTTCAAATTTCGAATTCCAGACACCAAACTCAAACAACAAATTTCGAATTTCAAATTTCAAATAACAAATCTATGTACAAACAAGAATTGATAAAAACAGATATTGACGCGTACCTCAAACTGCATGAACAAAAAGATATGCTCCGATTCCTTACCGCTGGAAGCGTAGATGATGGGAAATCTACTTTGATTGGCAGATTGCTTTACGACTCAAAAATGATTTATGAAGATCAGCTCGCAGCGGTATTAAAAGATTCCGCAGTTCATGGAACTACCGATGACGATTTCGATCCCGCGCTGCTTACAGATGGATTAAAAGCTGAACGCGAACAGGGGATTACCATCGATGTCGCGTACCGTTATTTCTCAACCGATAAGCGAAATTTCATTATTGCGGATACTCCGGGACATGAACAATATACACGCAATATGGCAACTGGAGCTTCGGGATGTAATCTCGCGGTAATATTAATTGATGCCCGATATGGTGTAGTTCAGCAAACCAAGCGTCATTCTTTTATAACAAGTTTACTTGGAATCAAACATTTAATTGTGGCAGTCAATAAAATGGATCTTGTTGATTATTCAGAAGAAGTGTTTGAAAAAATTAAAGATGATTATACTGATTTTGCTGCCAAACTCGAAGTTAATGATATTTACTTTCTGCCGATCTCAGCTCTGAAAGGCGATAATGTGGTTGATAGAAGCACTAATATGACCTGGTTTGATGGCGCCCCTCTACTTTCATATCTTGAAGATGTGCATATTGCCAGCGATAGAAATCTTATCGATTTACGTTTCCCTGTTCAGTATGTCCTGCGACCAAACCTTAACTTTAGAGGATACTGCGGAACTGTGGCTTCAGGCGTTATTCGTAAAGGTGATGAAGTACTCATACTCCCGTCAAGAAAATCATCCCGTGTGAAATCTATTGTTACATTTAATGGTGAAATTGATGAGGCATTCCCACCGCAGGCAGTAACAGTAACTCTCGAAGATGAAGTCGATGTGAGCCGTGGGGATATGATTGTCCATAAACATAATTTGCCGCGTATTGAACGGCGATTCGAGGCGATGGTTGTCTGGATGGGTGATGAACCTATGGACATAAATAAGCCTTATCTTATTAAGCAATCAACAAAAATGGTTAGCACGAGAATTGATAGTGTGAGATACAGAATAGACGTCAATTCTATGAATAAAATCGATTCTCAGCCGCTTCACCTGAATGAAATAGGCAGAGTAGTTTTTACGGCAACTACACCTTTGATGTACGATGCTTATTCGAAAAACAGAAGTACCGGCAACTTTATTATTGTTGATAGTATGACAAATAATACCGTTGCGGCAGGTATGATCATTGAACGGGAACTTTCTGAACAATTGCCAACAAGAATTACCGATGAGGAGTCGGAAGTCGAAGCGGCTTCTTCACGTGAAAGTTTTGTTAAGTTGGATGAACGAATTGAACGTTATGGTCAAAAACCTGCAACAATTTGGATTACGGGACTTACAGGTTCCGGTAAAATGAAACTGTCTTACGCGCTTGAACGCCGTTTATTTGATATGGGAGCAACGTGCACATTACTCGATGGTCAAAACATCCGCAAGGGAATAAATCGGGATTTAAGTTTTGATTCTGAAAGTAGAGCTGAACATTTACGTCGTGTTGCTGAGGTATCACATATTTTAAATGTTAATGGTCAAATTTCAATCGCCGGTTTTGTTTCGCCATCTGATGAAATACGTAAACAAATAGCTGAAATAATCGGTGAAGAATTCTTTCTTGAAGTTTATGCCGATGCACCGATAGAGTGGTGTGAGAAAAATGACACAACAGGCATTTACAAAAAAGCCCGAAAAGGTGAGCTGAAAAATGTTGTTGGTATTGATGTTCCTTATGAACCGTCAAAAGCACCTGCATTGCATTTGAAAATGAATGAAATTTCAATTGAAGACTCCGTAGAAAAAATCGTCGCTTTACTACGCGAACGGGGGATTTTCCCGGCGGGTTAGCCGAGAGTAGCATAAGCTTCCAGCTTATGGTTTTTGTTAGAATAAGTGATCAGGTGTCAGGTGTCAGGTGTCAGGTGTCAGGTGTCAG
>JAOZNZ010000712.1 GCA_029933535.1 bacterium
GCGAGATTTATTTTTATTGTATTCATGTGTTTTAAGGTTGCAAGGTTGTTCACTTAAGGTCTCAACTTCTACCCAGGCATACGCCCCGAAACTCTCCGGGCACACGGGCGCTTCGCGAAATCAGAAATCGACATTTCTTGTTCTTAAATCGAATTTGTGCTTTGCCAATTCCTCAATAAACCACAAGCTGGAAGCTTGCGTTACTTTTCTCAGGAAATATTTTTAATTACCGGCCGCCAATTTCAAGTTTCAAATTTCAAGTTTCAAATTCATTTGCATTCAACATAATCTAGCATGGTTGCTAATTTTTTTTCTCCGATGCCATTAATGAAAGCGAGTTCAGCAACATTTTTAAAAGGATGTTTTTCGCGATACAAAATTATCGAGACTGCAATATTTGATGATACTCCCGGCAGCGAATCAAGTTCTTTAATAGAAGCTGAATTAATATTCAACCTTGATACCGGAGGAGCATTAAGTTCAACACGATTAACAGAATTTGTTAGAGGAATTGACAGTAATTCACTAAAGCCTGATTTTTTATTATTATATCTGTACAAAGCGAGAGCACAAATAACAGATATCAGACACGCGAGAAAAATGGTTTCGTAAGTTTGTCGATTCATTTTTTTTCCAAACTCGGTGAAAAATCTAAAAAAAATAAAATTGTTTCCGCCTTAAGCATATATCATTTATATCACTTATGGCTATCCGCAGCACGCGCGAACAAGGCTTGAAGTGTAAATAACACGTCTACGCCTTTCAAGCCTTGTTCTCGGCGCATTGCGAATAGTTACCGAATTTTGGTTTGAAGCGCTGAGCGTGGAAGGAATTTGGGTTCAAACCCCGGTACAGTATCCCATTTTTTCATTACCAGTTTAATTGAAGGTTTTACGAAACCGAATGGAACTTTTGTGCTGATAAAAAGAGGGGT
Organism: bacterium; assembly: GCA_029933535.1. Lineage (GTDB taxonomy): Bacteria > Auribacterota > UBA3054 > UBA3054 > B51-G9 > B51-G9. The sequence goes on from JAOZNZ010000712.1 coordinate 935, forward strand.
TTTAGTAGTTACATCAATCCATAAAACTATATCTTTATCTAAATTAAGCAAACCCTTAAAAATTTCTTCGGGTTTGAGATTTATAGGGGAAATTTTAATCCTTGCCGCATCAAAAATACCAACACCTTTTACTTCAAACGGTCTGCGTTCAACAACAGTGCATCTCAAGTGAAGGACTTTTGTTTTTTCAATGCATTTAATCTCTGTTGAAGCGCCGAGTTCAGTTTTGAGAAATCGTCTTGCGCGAAAGGCACATCCAAAAACATCCCATACATCCGGAGTGATAGGAGTAACACTTCCAAGTCGATATTGTCCGTTTGTATCAAGTCGATAATAATTTGCTTTATTATTTTCCCAATCAAAAAGAAGACGTCGACCTTTGCGTTGTGAACCATATTGTTCTATTGAATGAAAAAGCGACTTATCGGTTTTTTTTGAGATGTCTGAAGAGACGCGTACATCAGCGACATAAACTTTGTAATCGCCGTAGCAGCGCGCGCGAAATTGATATGTGGGAATATTTTTAAAAGAACCCGTAGTGACATCCATCCACACTTTGCCTATTGGAATAAAACCAAGAGCGTAAGCCTGAAACTCGAATTTTTCATCTACGGGATATTTAGACTCTGCGCTTAGAGAAAACGCAAATATGACTGAAATAAGAAATATTAGACGTATAAATGTCATAAAGATAGAGAAAGCCCACCACTTCGCGCGAGCGGCGGGCTTTAAATAATTTTTATTTCCTGCTCTGAAATGCTAAATTACCAACGAGTATATTCGTCACCGAAAAGAGCATATTCTTGAACGTTGTCAACTGTGTCTTTTACGTGTTTACCTGTGCTCGCGCAACCGGACATCATTGAAACGACTACAACTACGAGCGAAAGTAGTATCATAAGTTTTCGCATATCTCCACCCAATGGTTTTGTGTTTAATTTGATTTTAGTAAAAATCCCTTTATGTGAAAAGATTGTACCATTTCCATTTTTAATTGTCAAGTGGTATAATAGAAAGTGGCTAAAGTAACATAAGCCCACTTCCGGCGACTAAATCAAAGGATTATAAATTATTAATAATGTTTATCGTGTTTTCAATGTTTATAGATTACGCACCCAAGCCGGTAAAATTAAAAAGATTGATTTAGCCACAAGGGCTATCCCCGGCACGCCACGAACTACGTTATAAAAGACTTGGCGTATACATATACGCCTGCGCCTTCCAAGCCT
>JAOZNZ010000121.1 GCA_029933535.1 bacterium
ATTTGGTAAAGTGGTTGATGTTCGCGAAGCGCCCGGCGTATGCAGGGTGATGTTCCTAAATCAAGTCGAACATCGAATGTCGATTAACGATTTTAGATTTCAGAAGTTTTTAAATCGGTGTTCGATATTCGGTGTTCGATATTCGGTGTTCGGTGTTCGTTGTTCGGTGTTCGGTGTTCGATAAAACGATAAGCTGGAAGCTTATCCTACTATCTCTATCAGCACCTTCGCCACACCATCCTCATTATTTGACGGTGCAATATATTTTGCTGCAGCTTTCGCTCCGGAAATCGCGTTTTCCATCGCATAACTGATATCCGCAAAAGTCAGCATATCAATATCATTATGATCATCACCAAAAGCGATTACTTTCGTTTCTTTATTTCCTATTTTATCGATCAACCGACATATTCCATCCCATTTTGTCCATCCCTGTTCAAGAATCTCCAGAATTGTATGCGTTGGAAGATAGTCAAGATTATCGAGTGAATAAAATTTCAGTTTGTCATTATTTTTAGATTCCAGAAATGAAATCACGTTTTTAATACTTCCATTTCCCTCAGTTAAAAATATTCCGGTTACGCAGTCAAGAAACTTTGAATCCCTAATATCTTTCTCAATAATAATATGATTTTTATTTCTATTATAATAATCCTCATACACCTTAACCTCTAAATGTGATTCGTCCATTACCATATCTTCAGACACTTCATCAGAGTCAATTATCAGTACGGGAAGTCTATCGAGTTCTGATAAAGCATCAATTAAATTTTCTACAGTTCGCTTTGGATAATAATGCAAATAAATCCGCTCTCTGTTTGGCCATTCAGCGCATGCAGTTCCATTGCTTGAGATCAGCCATGCAGGAAAAGAAAAAGGTTTAAGCACCGTGGCAGCTACGCGTTCGCGCCTTCCGGTCACGAAACATATCTTAGCGCCTTTTTGACTCAAACTGCGCAAAGTATTAACAGTGAATTTCGAAACGGATTTATCTGTTCGCAACAATGTGCCATCAAGATCAAGAGCGATTATTGTATTCTGTAAATTCATAGGGAACGTGAATTGTTAGTAGAATATAAATTTCTAATTTCTAATTGACCTAATTTCTAATCAAACACCAATGCATAATAACCAATACACAAATTTGGACATTTCTTTTTCTTGGTTATTTTTTAGGTTAATTAGGTTAATTAGATCAATTAGGTTAATTTAATCCTTCTTACCCACTTTTATCTTCATCCCTGTTATCAACTTTTTATTGTCATTAACTTCTTCAAGTTCTTTCACCGTACAATTAAACTTCTTCGACAAACTGTAATATGTATCTCCTTTTACTACAGTATATTCAATAATCTCAATTTTATTTGTTACAACATCAGTGTCAGTCTTTCCCATACCTCCCATATCTCCCATATCTCCCATTTTTTCATTCTCTGCTTCGATTTTGTCAACAGTATTTGTGGTTTTCTTCTTCGTTTTCCTCTTCGGCATTTCCCGTGTCTTACCTTTTTTAACTTTCAACTTTTGACCGGGTTTTATTATTGTACTTTCAGAAAGACCGTTTATAAAAAGCAACTCCTTTATTTTCATATAATGTTTCCAGGAAATCCCCCACAATGAATCATTCTTCTTAACCGTGTATGTCATGTATTCAACTTTTATTTTCTCAGGAATACTCTTGACAGGAATGCTTTCACTTGTTTCAACTACTTTTACTTCCGGAACTCCGCCCGGCAATGATTCATCAATTTTTTCCACGGCGAATTTTTCAGAAATATCTGTAACGGCAATTGATTCAGTCATATCGAGTATTTTTTCAACATCCCCTGTACTTTTGGATTCGACATTTTTTATTTCCGACAAAAACGGTTTATTTTCACCCTTAATATTCGATACATCTTTTGTTATATTTTCGATATTGTTAAAATCTAATTCTTTGGAATCAGGATCATAAAATTTTCCAGCAAAGCTTTTAACCTTTTTAGAAATACTATCCATTTCTAAAATATCTTCTTTCATAAAATTTGACGCAAGGGTATAAATTAATATCAGAGCAATCAAAATTACAAAAGAAACAATAGCGCCTTTCAGAACACTAAAAGTTACTTTTTTGGGAATCAAACTTTTAACGTGAAGTAAATCATTGCGGAAACTTTGACAATCAGAATACCTTTTTTCAGGCTCAAATGTAAGTGCTTTTTTTATAATTTCATTCCAGCCCGCAGAAATATCCCCCCTGATCTCAGCAGGCGGCATTACAGGTGACGGCGGCGCAACACCCGTAATCAAATTATAAGCAATTGCTCCAAGCGAGTAGACGTGACTTCTTTCGTTTGCTATCTGTCCCTGCAATTCTTCAGGCGAAAGAAAAGCATCAATACCGGTAGATCTTCCCCTTATAACAGGCACACCAATATCTGTTAATTTAATTTTAATATTTCCGCCTTCACCTTCTGTAACGAGAACCCTATTAGGATTAATTCCACCATAAAAAAGAGATAATTCCGGTGAATTATTAATTCCAAATAAATATTGCAATACGTTGATTATCTGACTTAAAATATCTATTACATTCTTCTCGGAAACAAGCCCTGATTGACCCTCAACATATTCAGTAAGATTTTTTGAAAATAATTCCCCGGATGCAGGGGAATAACTCGCAATACTGCGGTCATCAATATCATCACAAATGTTTTTCTTGAAACTTACGTATTCGGTAACAACATAAACATCTTCTTCTATATTACCACAATCTAATATTTCCGCAATCCCGGCATGCGAAAGTCGCTTCACTATTCGCGCACTTTTCAATGCTGCATCAGCAACATTACCGGCAGAAAATATTTTTACTGCCGCACAGTGTTTTTCAACAGTATGTTCAGCAAGAAACACAACACCTGCCTGTCCCCTGCCGACTTCCATTAAGATTTTATATTCGGCAACAATTTTCCCGATCCAATCTTCAGCTTTAATTTTATTCATTTTTTTATTTTTGTAAAATGATATAATTATTTTTCTTAATTATTTTGTTGTTCTAATGAAGTAACATGTATTCATAGTCATTATTCTGCGAATTAATTGGTTTGCAAAATGATTGACAGCAAAATGATTTCAATTCCATTTATTTTAACTTTTTAGCCGTTCTCATGTCTATCCCCACTATTAACTAATAACTATTAACTAATAACTATTAACCACTTCTTCTATCGATTCCTTCGCAATTCCGCCAAGCTCTTTTAATGTCTCAATCGAAATTGTAAGCGGAGTGAGAAAATATATCACATCTCCAAGCGGCCGAAGCAGCGCTCCTCTTTTCAACGCTTCACGATAAACCTGCCAACCAATTTTTTCTGCAGACGGAAATGCTTTTTTGGATTTCTTGTCAGCAACAAGTTCTACAGCGCCAATAAATCCACACTGTCTTATTTCTCCAACATTAGGCAACTCAGCCAGCCCGCCAAGAATTTCACTCAATACGTTAATTTTCCCTGGCAATTCAGCCATAACTCCATTTTCAAGAATATCAATAGCTTCGAGTCCGATCCGTGCTGCCATTGGATTACCTGTATAAGAATGGCTATGATAAAATGCTTTATAGTCTGTGTATTCGCCGTAAAAAGCATCATAAACTTTTTGATCATAAACAATTGTAGCAGCAAAAGGCATATAACCGCCTGTCAGTCCTTTAGAAATGCACATAAAGTCCGGCACCACATTTGCATGTTCGCATGCGAACAATTTCCCGGTCCTGCCAAAACCTACCGCAATTTCATCGGCAACAAGATGAACATTAAGTTTTGCCGTCAGCTCGCGTAATTTTTTCAAATAAACGGGACTGTAAATATTCATGTTGTTTGCGCATTGAACTAATGGTTCAATAAAAACAGCAGCAATTTCATCCGAGTGATTTGTGAGAACTCTTTCCATATCCTCAAAACATTCGGCAGAACAAGTGTCGCGCGTTTTCCCATAAGGGCATCGGAAACAATTCGGGCCTTCTACATTAAAAGTGTCCAGCATGATAGGTGAAAATGTTTCCCGGTAAAGCCCTATTCCGCCAACAGAAAGTGCACCAAGTGTTTCTCCATGATAAGCGCCGCTGATAGAAACAAATCTCTTTTTTTTAGGCTTACCGGTTTGTCTCCAATACTGATAAGACATTTTAAGCGCAACTTCAACAGCCGCCGACCCGCAATCGGAATAAAAAACTTTCACCGGATTTCCGGGAGCGATTCTACACAGTTCAGCGGCTAACCGAGCGCCATATTCATGAGTAAATCCGGCAAAAATGACATGTTCGAGCTCCGCCGCCTGTTTTTGCAAAGCAGCGGTAAGACGCGGATTACAATGCCCGAGCAAATTAACCCACCAGGAAGAAATGCCATCGATATATTTTTTACCTGATTTGTCAAACAAAAAGCATCCTTCACCTTTAACAATTTCAATTGGAGGGATAGTTTCATGGTCCTTCATTTGCGTACAAGGATGCCAAACGAATTTTTTATCGAGTTGATTTATATTCATAATATAAATTATAGCAAAACAAATTGATTTTAACAAATCAAATTTAGTGATCAAAGCATCTTGCTTTGATAAATTAGCATTCGGTTATTCGTTATTCGATGTTCGATGTTCGATGTTCGATGTTTAGTCCAATGTTCAAAAGCGTAACAAAACATTGCATTTCTACAACTTAACCTCTATTGTTTTCGCAATATCGCACAGGAATGGTACTTTTTATTTCATTATTAAATCGATATTTAGGATTAGTAAACATAATATTCCCAATTCCTGCAACTAATTAGAGGGCGCTCGAAAAAGTGTAGCGAACCAGACGTCCGATAAGGACAAGAGTTATTAGCCTGTGGTTTCAACCACAGGAACGGAAAACCAAACATATCCGCCCGAAAAGGGCGGAACAAACAACGAAAGAGGTTATTTATAACCATTGTTTTGCATTGATTGTCGAATAAATGTACCGTCCTTTTCGGACGGAATACGTTTATTAATCATCTCCTTGCGTTAAAACGCAAGGCTAATTACTTTCGCCGCTTTGCGGCTGAACCCTTTTCGAGTAAGCCCTAATTAGGGGTTAAACGTCAAATCTTTTGCTACGCATATGATTATACGAGGTACACTTCTTGCTACCACTTACAAACTTTAAAAGACAAGCCGACAAGCGATATAAGTCTCATGTTTGAACGTATATCAGAATACAATGATACAATAATTCAATAAAAAAGGAAAAAATTATGATCAACAAATACAAACTAATCACTATAATTGCCGCATTGGCAATTTCACCGTTACTCACGTTTGGCGTTCCCATTCTCTCGCCATCTGATTTCATTATCGCGATTGATTCAAACGATGCCACTTCAAATAGCAATCATTCTGAAAGTGAAAGTCCGTCAAAAATTCTTGATGGTAATGTCAACACCTATTATAGAAATCACGGTGGAGGTAGCTGGGACGCGTTATATACCGGTTTCATCGTCACTCCATCCGGTTCATCAACAATCCAGAGTTTCATTTTAAAAAAAGTCTTAATCCTCAATCCCGACCCTGATCTCATTGATCTCGGAAACCCTAATTCCTGGCTGCTATATGGTACAACAGATGCAATTACCAGTACAAACAACAGCACCGGAACTGAAGAAAACTGGACGTTAATTCATTCAGGAAATGCTGATATAACAGATCCGGAGGATCCGAATATTGTCGAGAAAATTACAAACACAACTGGAGAAATTGTTTATCAGATAATTAACTCTACAGCATACACTTCGTACCGTATGATATTCCCCGAACTCAAAGATGGGTTTGACAATTACATGAATATTGCAGATGTGATATTTTTCCCAACATACGACGGCTCCGGAATCAATATACTTTCAGTAAATGATGACGTCATAGCTGTTCAAGCTGCTCCGGCCAGTAAATATCCCGCCGGTGAAGCAACGAGTTACGTCATTGACGGAAATATCAACAACAAGTACCTGAACTTTGGAAAAGATAACTCCGGCTTCATAGTCACTCCCAACTTCGGCTCATCCGTTGTGCGTGCTTTCGAGATATGGACAGCCGATGACATTCCCGGCCGCGACCCGACCAACTGGGTGCTCTACGGCACAACTGACACAATTACAAGCATTGACAACAGTCGGGGAACAGCGGAAAACTGGACACTAATCGACTCAGGCTACATCACCCTGCCGGATGAACGTAATGCATACGGAGGCATGGTTGCAGTCAGCAACAGTACACCCTACACATCCTACAAAATGATCTTCCCGGAAGTGAAAGATCCGAGTGGCGCTGAAGTCAACTCAATGCAAATAGCTGAGATCCAGTTCGATACCATTCCCGAACCGACTGCGCTGATGTTGCTATGCCTGTGTGGTTTAGCATTGCTGCGCAGGAATTGATGCGATTTAACGATTGATACGATTTTATACTTGCATTAATCATTTTGATATTAATTATTTTGACAAGATAATTATTAATACATTAATATTTATTTTTTCTGTAAATCAAAGTTTCAGAAACTTCCTTCAGTAATTTTAAGCTTAAAATGTGGTGGAAGTAGATATACTTCAATTAAAAAACCGAAAATTATTTTAGTTAGTATCTCTATATCTTCAGGAAGTACCATATAAAATTGTCCGTCCTCTTCAAAAGGAAAGCCATTAGTTTCATCAAAAAGGTTTTCACCATTTATCGTTTCAGTAATTTTTCTCAGATATCTTTCAGCACGAATCCGTTCAGTAGAATTCAAACACTGCATCGGAATGTTTAACTGAAATTCACTTTTTTTAGTTTTACAAAATTGTAAAATGTTTTCCGTGCTTTGATTTTCAAAAATTATAAATGCGTCAGGATTTTCATTTCCCGAATATTTTTCAAACGTTTCACATATTTTCCTGAAATTTTCTGTTTCTTCATATTGTTCATAATTCAACAACGGCACAATTACTTCTTTGAGCTCAATTGTTCTATCTTTATTAGCACCTGCTTGTGCTGAATGTTCATTAATCGATGAAAAAAACGTTATGGCGAGTTGTTCAATTTTATCCATTAAAGAAACCGCTTTTTGGTGTGCTTGATCAATATTTTCAGTTTCGATGTTTATACTTCTGTTAAAAGAGCTTTCATTCATGGTTTATTTGTAAATTCCAGTTTTGATATTATTATTCAATTATTTTAAACATATCCGAATTTCTTCATCATAATCAATAACGAAATTGACATTGCGTTGATTGCAGCATGAAATATAATCGGTATGTAAATTGACTTTGTCTTTTCTAATAAATATGCCGCTACTGCTCCTATAAACATCAATGGAATAAAACGATAAAATTCCATATGAATTAAAGCAAAAATAGCACTTGAAATAATTATTGATAATCTAACAGACCATCTCTGCCTGAATGCTTTATAAAGAATCCCCCGAAAAATTATCTCTTCTGTTATCGGAACAATAATTGTCACAGTTAAATATGTCCACAAAAGCAAAGAAGGAGTGAACTTGTCGGGCATAAGTTCTTCAAAATTATCCGGAGGAACCTCTATTCCAAAAAAATTAAGTGTCAAAGCATATAAAATATTAAAAAGAAATACCACTGCCAAAGACAAAGCTATCCATTTTAATATCCGGCCAACTTTAATTTTATTGAAACATAATTGAAAAGAAGTTAACCATTTACGCAATTTGGAAAAATAGATCGCGAGAAAAACTACTAATGAATTTCCTGCAGCAGCTATTCCAAGGATTATGGAGAACTGCATTTGATTATCACAGATTTTTGTTGATGCTAAATAAAATCCACTGAAAATAATCTGGAAAGCTATCATGCATAAAATTAAAATTACTGCATCGGGAATTGTCCATGTTTTGCGTTTCGCGTAACTTTTCCGGGTAAAAATTCCATAAAATATTACAATCACAAATCCGGGAAAACATACCCCGAAACAAATAATCCCTGTAAAAAACATAACAATCCAACCAACTTTTTCGATGGCTAATTTATGCTCCTTTAAAGCCGCGCGAAAATAATATGAATACGCTTTAAATAAATTTGTATCACACAGAGTTCCCGCTTCATAAAAAGTACCGGCTCCATATAAGCCGTATGGATTCCCTTTTTTAGCGGCTTGAGAATACCAGTAAAAAGCTTTTTCTAAATTCTGAGTTGTTCCGTAACCTTTTTTATAAAAATAACCGAGTTTTGCCTGCGCAGAAACATCATTCTGAGTCGCAATTTTCGAGCAAAGTTTAAACGCTTTATTCGTTTCAGATTTTTTTTGATAGCAAAGTACAAGATTATAATCCGCAACCGGAGATTTATGTTTTTTGGCTAACAAAAAATAATGGATAGCTTTATCGTAATCTATCTCAACTCCTGCCTCACCTCTGTAATACATTAAACCAA
>JAOZNZ010000122.1 GCA_029933535.1 bacterium
TGATTCTCTGATAGGTGCACGTGATCCGCAGGGATTCCGTCCGTTATCAATCGGTAAACTTGGAGATGGTTATGTTCTCGCGTCTGAGACGTGTGCATTTGATCTTGTCGGCGCGGAATTTGTACGGGAAGTTGAGCCTGGAGAGATTGTTATTATTAATGAAGAGGGAATAAAGTCGGTTTTTTTCAGAAAAGATAGAAAAAAAGCCTTGTGTATTTTTGAATATATTTATTTCTCCCGACCTGACAGTAAACTTGAAGGGAAAACATGTCATATTGTCCGGCGTGAACTAGGAAGACAGTTGGCTAAAGAGCATCCCGTAGATGCTGACATTGTTATTTCTGTTCCTGACTCAGGCAATTCTGCAACACTTGGTTTTGCGCAGGAGAGCGGAATACCTTTTGAATTTGGTTTTATAAGAAATCACTACGTAGGAAGAACTTTTATTTCACCGACACAAACCGAACGGGATATGAAAGTCAGGGTTAAACTTAACATTCTGCCGGATGTAGTTCGCGACAAACGGGTTGTGATAGTTGACGATTCAATAATTCGCGGAACCACAACTTTATCACGAATAGTTGAATTAAAAAAAGCAGGAGCGAAAGAAGTACATATTAGAATAAGCTGCCCGCCGACAAAAAGCCCATGTTTTTATGGAGTTGATTTTCCAAGTTGTGAAAATTTAATTGCTGCGAATCATTCTGTTGAGGAGATTTGCAAGTTTTTAGATGCTGATTCACTGGGATATTTAAGTATGGAGGGAATGATAAAAGCATGTGGAGGCGATGGATTTTGCATGGCGTGTTATGATGGTAATTATCCGGTTCCATTTGAAGAGCCGATGTTAAAAAGCTCTCTTGAGAAATGAAATATTTACGTATGATTTTTGTGTATGTTAAGCTTATGTTATATTTTCATAATAAAAAAACACAATCGCTTGACTATTGAATTGATTTTTGTTACAATTTATAGCAGTTTGAAATATATAGTAAAAACTCCTGCAAAATATTAATAATAAAGAAATAACACTTGGAGCTGAACAGCATGAAAAATATCCTACTTATCATCATTGTAATTATAGCAGTAGTACTTGGTGGCCTTTGGGGCAAAACTATTGTTGACAAATCAAAATCCGAAAAAGATCTTAAAGAACAGTTGAGCATTCAAAAGAAAAGTCTTGACTTAAAAACTGCTGAACTTAGTGTTGCTAACAAAGAAATTACAACTCATAAAGCAAAAGCAGTAAAATTTGCCGCTGAGTTGAAAGCAATGAAAGAGGGTCAATTATCAGCTGCCAAAGGGGAAATTGCCAAGCGTGAAGATCAAATCACTGAACAAAAAAATATTGCTAAGGATTTGCAAACAAAACTTGCAACTCTAAATAAGCAGCTTGAAGTTTCACAGGCTGATCTTGCTGCTAAAGACACAAAAGTAGCCAACATGACTCAAATTATTTCCGGTAAAGACACAAAGATCGCCGGACTTAATAAAGATGTAGCTTCCTGGAAAGATAAGGAAAAACTTGCTGATAACCTTGCGAAAACATATCAGAAATTACTTCTTGAAAACAAAATCTCCATCGAACCTAAAAAGAAATTTGTCGGTCATATACTTACAATTCATAAAGAACCTGATTTTTTAATCATAGATATCGGCTTGAAAGAAAATCTTCCGGTAGGTCAGGAGCTTAAAGTGGTACGCGACAATCATTTTATAGGCAAAGTTACTATTGAAAAATTATTGGATGAAGATGAAAACCTTTCTTATGCTATTGTTAAGTCATTAGTTGACGAGAATAATCAAATCAAAGAAGGCGATATAGTCAATAACTAATTTATTTCAATATCATACAATTCCATAATGTCCGGAATATACATTAAAAGTGTCTGGGAGGCGAAATGGAAGTTGACTGTTGTATTGATTATTCTGACTATTTCTGCTTGCAGTTCGATGGATGACAAGCGAAGAGGTGAAGCCGGTAGTACGATTCCATGGAACCGGCCGGAGCCTTGGGAGGAAAATCCTAGTATTACTTCTCCAATTCGCTGGTAGCGGCCTGAACATGAGCTTTTAAAAAAGATGCAGAACCGCGGCAGCGGTTCTGCTCTTTTTATTTTATTAACAAATAACGAATAAAAAAATTTATGAAAGAATTAGCTTACGTACTTATTAATCCTTATATAACTTATAAATCACGTACAGGCGGCGTGATCAGCCGTCTTCTTTCGCGTTCTGCAAAATTAGAACTTGTTGGAGCAAGAATGTTTGCGCCTAGTCAGGAACTTGTAGATGAATATTTGAGCGCATTAAATGACGACCATAAAAACAATGGTGGGAGTAGAATTGATGGTCTTATTTATAATTATGTGAAAAACAGGTATGCCCCGTCACATGATGGCAGCAAAAGACGTGTTATGTTACTTGTCTTTGAAGGCGAAAATGCAATTGAAGAACTCAATAAAAATGTCGTTGGTTCCATTATTCGCGAATATGTCGGTGAGACAATTAGAGATACATACGGCGATTACATTGAAGATGAAGAAGGAAATGTAATTTATTTTGAGCCGGCAGTTATTATCTCTCAAACACCTGAGTCGGCTAAAAAACATCTTGATGTTTGGATGAAATATGCGGAAAAAGACAGCGGAATTCTTGAAAATATAGCTTTCCCTGAAAATGCAGATGTTCAAAAAACTCTTGTTATGATTAAACCCGATTCTCTTGCTCAATCTAAAACACGCGCGGGAGCTGTTATTGATCTCTTTGCTAAAACAGGTTTGCGCATTATCGCTATTAAAGTTATACACATGACTGTCGCGCAGGCGATGGAATTTTACGGACCTGTTCGTCAATTCTTTGTAGATAAATTTGCCGATAAAGTAGCCGGTAAAGCTAAAGAGGCTTTAGAAGGTGCTTTTGAATTCGATATTCCTGATGAAACCGTACAACTGATAAAAGAGCAGCTTAAAGTTAAAAATGCCGACAATGAATTCGGTAAAATTGTTAGTTTTATGACAGGATGCGATCCGTGGGAAACTCCTGAAAATGAATGGCCCGATGCGTCAAAAGAAACTTGCCTGGCACTTGTCTATCAGGGCGAAAACGCAATTGAAAAAATTAGAAATCAACTTGGCAGTACTGACCCAACTAAAGCAGCCCCGGCAACCGTTCGAAAAGAATTCGGTCGTGATGTTATGGTAAATACAGCTCACGCGTCTGACTCACCTGAAAACGCAGAACGTGAAATGGGAATTTTAAAGATTGCAGAGAATGATTTGATAGAGATTGTGAATAAAATATAAAAATCATTTCTTAGTATGCGTAATATTATTGAATAATGAGGAAAAAAACAACAGTAAATATAGTTAAACCATCGCGATGGCGTGAGTATTTATCAATTGCGCTTTTCGTTTCTGCAATTTTACTCTCTTTGGCATTGTTTTCATATAATAATAATGAATCCAATGATTCTTCACTGCCGATGGAATGTACTAATGCTGTTGGTACGATTGGATTAACAATTTCTCACTGGTTGTTTAAAATCCTTGGTGTTTCAGTTTATATTTTCCCCGTGTTACTTATATCTTTTGCCGTAATGATGTTTATGCGGTTTGCTTTTCCGAAAGTTAAAAATCTTGTTTTAAGATCATTTGCTCTTTTCGGACTTCTGATTACATCATCCTGCCTTTCTGATATTTTTTACAGTACAGATGTTAAGTATTTAAATATTGATTCCGCCGGCGGTATGCTGGGGAAATTTATTAATGATTCTTTTTTAAGGCAGTATTTCGGAAATATTGGAGCTACAATTGTTCTGCTTGGCATTGCGTTAATACTTGTTTTATTTTTATTTGATACAAGTTTAAGAAATGGATGGTATTTACTTATTTGGATCAGGAAAGCGATTGTATGGACATGTAAAAAAGTTTATATGTGTATTAAATGGCTTGGAATCAAAATTTACACTTCTATTATTGCTGTTATTTCTATTTTGAAAGAACGGTATTCTAAAAGAAAATTACGCGAACAAAGTAATATTAAAACAGTTATTGTTGTTACAGGCGATAAAAATAAACGGAAAAAGAAAAATAATGTTGAGCCTTTAGTACAGGAAAAAGAACCGGATGTCCAAATTCAGGAAAAACCTGTGGAAATTCCCGTGCCTGTTTCTCATCAGGAAATAAATGAAAAAGTTGAAAAAGAAATCGAAGAAATATTACCACCTTTTGAAATACCTTCAATAGACTCGTTGGATGACCCGATTGATGATGATATAGGTGAATTGGAACAGGAAGCTGCAGCAACAACTGAAAAATTAAAAGATACATTTGTTGAGTTTGACGTTAAAGCTGATGTCGGTAATGTTATCTGCGGTCCTGTGATTACATGCTATGAAGTTCATCCTGCTCCCGGAGTCAAAGTTAAAAAAATTACGGGTCTTGAAAATGAAATTGCAATGGCAATGCAGGCAAAAAGCATCCGTATTGTTGCTCCGATACCCGGCAAAGACGCAGTTGGAATAGAGTTGCCTAATGAAACAAGAAGAATGGTCACTTATTCTCAGCTTGTACATACTGATAAATACGACAGAGCAAATAAAAAGATGACATTGCCGCTTTCTCTTGGTCAAACAATAGATGGGGAAACATTTATTGATGACTTGACTAAAATGCCTCATTTGCTTGTTGCCGGAGCCACAAATTCAGGGAAGTCGGTTTGCATTAACACCATTTTAATGAGTATTCTTCTTAAGTTTAAGCCTAATGAACTTAAGCTTATTCTAGTTGACCCTAAACACGTAGAATTAGTTCCTTATCATAATCTTCCTCATTTACTTTTTCCTGTTCTTAATTCACCTGAAAAAGTACCCGACGCTCTTGAATGGCTAATAGAAGAAATGTCATTACGGTATAAATATTTCGCGAGATTCGGTGTCAGAAATATTGATATGTTTAACAAAAAAAGAAAAGAAGATAAAAGACCGCTCGAAATTAAAGCAGGTGCCGAAACAAGAGATGTTCCGGAATTTCTTCCCTTAATTGTTATTGTAATTGATGAATTGGCGGACCTGATGATGGTTGCTAAAGCTGAAGTTGAAGCTAGAATTATCAGACTCGCTCAGCTTGCCAGAGCAGCCGGGATTCACATGATCATTGCAACACAAAGACCATCAACCAATGTTATTACCGGCCTTATTAAAGCTAATATTCCGGCGCGTATTGCATTCCGTACGACTTCAAACATTGATTCCCGAGTAATTTTAGATCAGATGGGCAGTGAGAAGCTTCTTGGAATGGGTGATATGCTTTATAAATCGCCAAACGCAAGCTCTGTTGTCAGGCTTCAGGGAGCTTTTGTCTCTGAAGATGAAGTAAGAAATGTAACCGGATTTATTCGGGAGCAAAGACAACCTGATTATGTTGACCTGGAAATTGTAAAAGCTAAACAGCAAAACGAGGAAGTTTATCATGATGATAAAATTGATGAAGCAATCAGAGTAGTCGTTTCTTCAGGACAAGCCAGTGCTTCATATCTGCAAAGGTCTTTAAGAGTTGGATACGCCCGTGCGGCAAGTCTTATTGATATAATGGAAATGAAGGGGATTGTTGGTCCGAAAAGGGGAGCTAAACCGCGTGATATATTAATAACTCCGGAAGATTTACCTCCTATTGCTTAAGATAATAGAAATTGAATAACATTATGCAGGAAAATAATATAAATATGTCTCAAGATTTTGAATTTGAACCCGAAGTTGATATTAATGAAACAATCGGACAGATTGTTAACCGGTCACGTTTGGAAAAAGGAATAAAAATCGAAAAAGCTGCATTAGAAACTAAACTTAAAATTCAGTACCTTCAAGCTATTGAAAAAGATGACTTCGATGCACTTCCGGCTCCTATATACGCGAAAAATTTCATCAGAATTTATGCTAATTTTCTCGGTCTTGACGGGGTTGGGATTTCAAAAAAATATGACTCAACTAATATTGGTCTTGCCGGATTACCGGCACGGAAAAAAACAGCTTTTACTTATTACATATCTTTGTTTTTTCATTTTTTATTCAGGCATCCTTTTATTTTACTTGGAATAATTGTGGTACTGATTATTCTGTTCTTCTATCCGGGTGGCTCCGATGACATTGAACATGATGAACTGCCTTCTTTTCCATCTACTACGCTTCAACCTGCATCTCTTGATGATTACCAACCGGTATTTGACCTTAATGAACCGCTTCCAAAATCTTAATAATGCCCAAGCTTTTTATTATTTCTCTCGGTTGTGCTAAAAATCAAGTTGATACCGAATCAATGATGGGATACCTTTTGCCAACAGGTTTTTCTTTAACGGATATCTCGCAGGACGCTGATGTTTTATTGGTTAATACTTGTTCTTTTATTGAACCTGCAAGAGAGGAATCAGTAGAATCAATTCTTGAACTTGTTAATATTAAATCCGGTAATCAAAAATTGATCGTTGCAGGTTGTCTGCCTCAGCGTTATGGTTTACAGTTAGAAGATGAAATTCCGGAAGTGGATTTATGGCTTGACATTGCCTCTGAAGATTCTATCGCGGAAAAAGTTGCCGCATGGTTTCCTGAACAGCTGTCACTTGTTAACCACAAGTTATCTGTTCGATTAACTCCACAGCATTACGCATATTTACGGGTCGCGGATGGATGTAACCACTTATGCTCTTTTTGCGCGATTCCCGGTATTCGAGGTGCTTATAAATCTGTTTCTCAAACGGATGTGGTTGATAACGCACGGCAAATGGCTGAGCAAGGTGTAATTGAGTTGAATATCATTGCTCAGGATACAAGTTCATACGGTAAAGATTTTCGGAATGGCAAATCTTCTCTTTCTTCTTTGCTGAAACAATTATGCAAGATAGATGGAATTAAATTGATTCGTCTTCAGTATCTTTATCCTGCTTCTATAACCGATGAGCTTATTGATGTAATTGCCGGTGAAAACAAAATTTGTCCTTATTTTGATATTCCGCTTCAGCACATAGCGGAAAATGTACTCAGAAGCATGAAAAGACCGGGTAAAGATTTTACTTTAAAACTTCTCGAAAAAATAAGAAAATCCATCCCGGACGCTGTAATAAGAACTTCTATGATTGTCGGTTATCCTAATGAGGGAGAACCGGAGTTTAATGAACTGAAACAATTTATCTCTGATTTTAAATTTAATCGACTCGGTGTTTTTCAATACTCAAGAGAAGAAGATACTTCCGCTTTCAATTTAGAAGACCCTGTACCGGAAAGAATTAAAGCTGAACGTCAATGTATTATTATGGAAATGCAGCAGCGGATATCTCTTGAAAATAATAAAAAATTAATCGGAAAAATACTGCCTGTAATCGTTGACTCAGTTGATGGAGAAAACGCCATCGGAAGAACCGTTTGGGATGCCCCGGAAGTTGACGGTCTGATTTATATTGACAAAACGCCGGAAATCAAACAGGGGACAATTGTTGATGTTGAGATTATAAATGCTGACACTTATGATCTTTTTGGTACATTAATCAATCCATAAGCTGGAAGCTTATGTTACTTTTATATTAACCCACTAATCCATTCTCACATAATGAATGCTGCTAATAAAATTACTCTTACAAGAATTTTTATTCCGTTCCTTTTTATTCCTGCCCTGATGTCGGATTTGCCTTATGGCAAAACTATTGCTCTGGCTTTGTTTGTGATTGCCAGTATTTCTGATTGGCTTGATGGTTATGTTGCAAGAAAATTAAATATCACAAGCGATTTTGGCAGCTTAATTGATCCGCTTGCAGATAAAATTCTTGTTTCCGCAGCGCTGATCTGCTTTATCGCTGTTGTGCCTGAAGTCGTTAAACCGTGGTATGTTGTGGTTATTATCTCAAGAGATTTCCTGGTTACCGGTTTGAGACTCCTTGCCGCGAAGAAAGATACAGTTATGGCTGCAGAAGCCATTGGCAAACACAAAACCGGATGGCAGATGAGTATAATTATTACTACGCTTGTTTACCTTTCTTACCAGGAATTGTCACAATACTTTCCGGCAATTCATTTGAATTTTATCTTTGAATATACTCCTTTCGCTTTAAAAATTCTCTATCTCGGTATTGTTGCTTTGACAATGATTTCAGGCGCTTTATATCTCTGGCGTTATCGATCACTTTATAAACAAAACGTGTGAAAAAAAACTTATCAAAATTTATCGCTACTTTTGCAGGAGTTGGTCTCTTTCCAATTGCGCCCGGAACAATCGGTTCTATCGCGGGACTGGGAGTTTTATGGGCAATATCGTTTGCTTCATCTGACTTTTATCAAATTCTCTTGCAACTTTTATTTCTGATTATTTTTATTCCAATCGGCGTAATAGCAAGTTCAGCTTATGAAAAACATTTCGGCAAAATCGATCCT
>JAOZNZ010000713.1 GCA_029933535.1 bacterium
ACCTACTTGTCAAAAATTCGTTATTTTGGTATTATTTCTCTTATGATACAACAGAAATTACTGTTGACGAAAATGATTGATAATAAGCGCCTGACTGCTGTTTGCGGCGCGTTCGGCACAGGAAAAACCGAAGTTTCGGTTAATATTGCGCTGAAGCTTGCCGCGGAACAGGAAAAAAAAGTGATTCTTGTTGATCTTGATATCGTGAATCTTTATTTTAGATCTCGCGATAAACGACACGAGCTCGCTAAAAAAGGAATAAAAGTTATCTCCGGTGCAGCCGGATTTGAAAATGCTGATCTGCCGGCGCTGGCTCCTGAAATACTTGAAGCTTTTGCTCAAAAAGACATGCTGGTAATTTTTGATCTTGGCGGAAGCGATTACGGCGGAACTGTACTTTCAAGATTCAACGAGTATTTTAAGGATGAGCAAGTAAATCTATGGCTTGTCGTAAATCCTTTTCGTCCATTTAATGAAAAAAATACTGACACAATCGCGATGGCGGAACAAATATCCCAACGCGCGCGTTTGCCTGTCAGCGGAATAATAGCGAATCCTCATCTCATGAATCAAACGACTCATGAGAAAATATTAAGCGGATTTGAGCAAATAAAACAGATTAAAAATTATCCTTTAAAATTTTTGACTGTAATGGAAAATTATTACAAACCGGAAATGGAAAAGGAGTTTGAAATTCCAATAATGGTTTTATCAAAAAATATGATTCAACCATGGGAATAACAAATAAAAATCAAAAATATAATGCCGAAAATAAAAATTAGCAAAAATGTTTGTAAAGGATGCGGCTTATGTGTACGCATCTGTCCGAAAAATGTTATTATCATAAGCAAAGGTCTTAACGATAAAAGTTATCATCCGGCAGAATATCTCGGAGAAGGATGCATTGGCTGTAAGTCATGCGCTTTGACCTGTCCGGACAGCGCTATTGAAGTTTACAAATAAAACCGGGAATGATACGATGAGTAAAAAAGTTTTAATGAAAGGAAATGAAGCAATTGCGGAATCGGCGATTCGTGCCGGATGCAAATTATATTTTGGTTATCCGATAACTCCGCAAAGTGAAATTCCGGAATATATGTCAAGAAAACTTCCGCAAATTCCAGGGGGCGCGTACATTCAGGCGGAAACTGAAGTCTCCGCAATCAATATGGTTTACGGCGCTACATCAGCCGGAGCAAGAGCAATGACTACGTCTTCTTCGCCGGGAATAAGCCTGATGATGGAAGGAATTTCTTATATCGCCTGCGCAGAAGTTCCATGTGTAATTGTTAACATTATGCGCGGCGGACCGGGACTCGGTAACATCAGCCCCGAGCAAGCTGATTATTTTCAGGTGGTTAAGGGAGGAGGTCATGGCAATTATAAGCTCGTAGTTCTTGCACCGTCTTCAGTTCAGGAAATGGCGGATTTGACTTATGAAGCGTTTGATATTGCGGACAATTATCGAGTTCCTGTGATGCTTGTAGCAGAAGGTAATCTCGGGCAAATGATGGAACCGGTGGAGTTTAAGGAATTTAAAACTGAATTTATTGATAAATCAGAATGGGCACTTACCGGAATTAAAAATAACGATCCGAAAATCATTACTTCTATTCTCCTCGATCCGGAAATTATGGAAAAGCATATTCATAAACTTTATGAAAAATATGCTTTAATAGAAAAAAATGAAGTTAGGTCCGAAGAATATCTCGCCGATGACGCAGAAATAATTATTATAGCTTACGGCTTAATTTCACGAGTGGCGAGAAGTGTTGTGGATAAGTTGCGAGCGGAAGGTATAAAAGCAGGAATATTACGTCCGATTTCTCTCTTCCCATTCCCTAATGAAGCTATAAAATCAAAAATTGAACAGGTGAAATTTTTCTTCGTGTGTGAAATGTCTATGGGACAGATGGTTGAAGATGTGCGTTTAGTTGTCAACGGAGCGAAACCGGTTCATTTTTTCGGAAGATGTGGCGGAGTAGTCCCCACGCCGATGGAAATGTATGACAATGTGAAGAAGTATTTATAAAGTAAGTATTAGCAAAAAAATAAATCCCCCAACCCCCTTTAGAAAAGGGGGAATAAGCAAGCACTTGGAAAATAAATTGAAATTCGCGATAGCTAATTTCAATTTCCTCCGAGTGCC
>JAOZNZ010000714.1 GCA_029933535.1 bacterium
TAATCCAATAATCCAATAATCCAATAATCCAATAATCCATCAATCCATAAGCTGGAAGCTTGCGTTACTTTTAATACTTTTCCCTAAATAAATTCCTTGCGGGAATGTAAACGTAATTTCAGAATTACCGGTTGTCGAATTCCAAACAATATTTTTTCCGCCCTCAAGTTTTGTGTTTACAGTCATAACTATTTTTTCTTGATCTTGATTCGGATCGGCAATCGATATATCAAGTTTATTGCCTGATTTATGCAGAATAACTATTGCCGGTTTATCAACCGAAACAATTAAACCTGATTTTAAATCCCCCATGCCCACTCCCGATGTAAAACCGGGAGAGGATTTTAAAGTAATGGAACCGGGCCTATAAAAAACTATTTCTGTAATTTTAGAATCGCGATATTGAACGGCTTGAATTGACTCTGAATTTTCTAATATTTTAACAGGTATATTTGCAAAATAATTATTCATCTTTTCTTCCACAATATTCGGAAGAACAAGATATGCGTATTTCGCGTTTTTCGGTTTAGCGAAATGATTTATCGAGAGCTGAAAAACATTGACAGTTTGAACATCGCCGGAACGATATGTTACATCAAGATCATGCCAATCTCCCGTTCGGTTTTCCGCCCATAATTTAATATTAAGCTTTTTTTTGTTTGGAGAAATAATGTAGCCTTTATTATTGCAATGAAACCATGCCGATCCGGTAACATTAGTAAAACTAAGTTGAACATTTGAATCTAAAGGAATAATATGCCGTTTGCCATTTATAAAATATGTAACAATAGTCTTTCTTTCCGGCTGATCAATAGTAGTCCATACTTCACAATCAGAATCGGAGGAACTTTTTATTTCAGAACCGAGAGCTACAAACTCATTATCGAAAAAGAAATATCCTTTGTTGGCTGTTACTGTACTGTATTTATATACCCGGTGAAGTTGGAATGCGCATACACTGTTATCACCATCCGAAACTCCACCGGCAAAAGTGTTATAACTATTTGCATTTATGCCCCAATTAACGAGGGGTAAAGTGTCGGTTTTTTGCTCAACAGTTGTTCCCGGTATAGCGCGGAAATTCCAACCGACTCTTGCGTCTAAGTATTCTTTACCTGTTTTAAAGATCATGGTTGAACCTTCACCGAAGTGGTAATTTTTTTTACCTTCACCATTACCTGATTCCGGTCCCGCGGTCCGTTTTGACAACATTTTAGCAGCGACATAATGGAAAGGTTTTCCGCAAATCATAAGGTCAGATTTATAGAAATATTTACTATCATTAAAAGACGGTGCTGCCATAGACAAATTCGCCAATCTGTTTTTTAACATTTCAAGTTCATCGTTTCTAACAAGATTTTCCGCTCCCGCAAGTTCTCTTAAAGAATCAATTTGTCCGGACAAAAAATCAAAATCATAACCTGTTTTCTTCTTTAGGTTATGTCTTCCAAGTAAAGAATAAATTCCCTGGTTGCGGTAAACAAGCCATTGCCATCCATCAATAATACAATCAGCAAAAATGTTGAGCTGATCATCTGTAAGCGCCCAGCGCGTATTTTTTAAATTTTCGCATGACCTGCGAGTGATATGCAGCCAGTCAGCTCCATAGCCCAACCAGTAATTTTGTCCACCACCTATATTATGCTGTTGCCATGATTCATCGGCAAGCCTGCCATAACCATATGTTTTATTAACCGTAAAAGTTGATGCTATAATATTTGTTATATCATCAAACATTTCAGGAGAATTTGCAATTGCAGCGCGACCGATCATCCCCATAAGTCGGTAAGAAATATTTGCGCCGACAAATAATTCGCCGTTAGTGCTTACCGTCCAGCAAGCATTTGCCCATTCAATCATTCCGTCCATAAGCGAATTCAGTTCCGGAGAATCAGTTTTGTCATTTTGAATAGCATCATAAAGACAGAGACCTATTGCGGCCATAGAGAACGGTTCGTTGAAACAGCCTGCTGTCCATCCGCTATTACCCGGATCATGATCAAGCCAGAATTGGACAGCGGAATAAAGGTTTGTTTTTAGATGAACATTACCTTTCCAAGCCGGGTCATTTTTATATGCCTGCGCCATGAAAAGCAATCTTCCGGTCATTACATCTATAGTTGAGCTTTTATCAGAAAAGCTTCCATCA
>JAOZNZ010000123.1:0-4385 GCA_029933535.1 bacterium
CTAATTCAGCTATAAAACAATAAGAATCGCCAAAAGTTTCAAAATATCCTACACTTTTCAGCCCGGCATTGCGAAAAGCTGTCAATACAGAAGAACGTTCTGTGATTTTCTGACCATATAGCGCCCAGCCGGGATCTTGTTGCGCGCTGTTCATTCCAACATTTGCGTTATGTGCGAGAGCAACCGGCAGACTTCCTGTTTCAATAATTCTCGGGAAATGATCCCACCATTTTGGTTTGCTGCATGAAGTGGAATTATCTACTGCTGAAACAATAGTTTTTGAAGAATTATAAGTTCGTTTGACAGTTCCGCTGCTGTTATAGGCAATCAAATATCCGCCGGAGATCCAACTGTCAACTTGTGTTCGTACATCGCCATCCAGTACAAGTTTTCCGGCTTCGATATTTATAAAACTGCCCGGGGAGTCAAGGTGAGTAATTGAGCCGGCATTAATTGTTCCGCCGATAATATTTACAGTACCTGTTCCTCCATCATAAGAGCCGCTTGCGTAAGAGCCAAAAGACAAATCAGATAAGTTGACATTACCGCTGTAGATATCAATTGTGCCGTGTCCGTAACCCCATTCGTTTCCATCGCCAAGATGGCATTCGCTACTGATATTAACCTCGCCGCCATTAACAATTAATTTACCATCCGCGACAAACCCTATTTTAAAAATTGAAATATTAAGAATAGCGTTCCAGTTTATGGAAACATTCGGGATACCGAGAGAATTACCGTAACCGCACCAGATGCCCCAGGGGTTAGCGGTAGTTACAGATTGGACAACCGGCCATGTACCGCCCCGATCTCCGCTGAGTTCAACTATATCACTTGATCCCGGAACGGGACCTGTTGTTGTTAGATTAGTTGACCAGTTATGCTGATCAGCCCAGCTAAAACCATCACCGCTCAGATCATTGCCCATCCAATAAAAGACGGCTGCGGATGTGGAATTAGCAAGGAGCAGTAAGATTAGCGCTCCAATTATCAAGAAGAGTTTATTATTTTTCATAATTGTTAGTTGTTTAAATTATTGTAGGAGTCAACGCTTTAGCGTGAACTCCTACAATATTATATCATTTTTTTCTCAAATAATAAATAATAAATGATAAATAATAAATAATAAATAAATAAGGTTCAGGTATCCCGGAACCTGTCAGTGTAACTTCTGTGGTGCCGCCGTTCCCTGTTAATGTAATTGTATTTGTATAATCTCTTTCTTCAGTCGACGAGAAAGTTACGAAAACGTCAGCGTTTGTTCCCGGTACAGCGTAATACCAGTTTGTGGAAAGGCTGAAAGGCTCTTCTATTCCGGAAATAGTTCCGTCAACAATTCCGCCACCGATATTTGCAATTTCCAATGGCAAAATATTAAGCGCAGTTTCGCCGAAGCAAAGCATAGAATCAACGTCTATTTGTGGAACTTGCATGCCTGTTTCTATGTTCGCGAAACCGGAGATAAAATATCTCATATGATCAATATCCGGTACCATCGTTACAGTAAAAATTCCGTTTTCATCGGCTATGTAGTCGTATTGAATAATTATTCCGTTCAGCTGGCCATACTGGTCAACGTCAATCGTTTCAACTGCTCCGCCGTAACTGCTCGGGAAAGTTATTTCAGTACTGTCTTCCCGTGCCCAGGAATATAGATATAAAGTATTAGAAGAGTTGGGAGTCAGCCCGGAAAGAACCACGGCAGGCGAACCCAGGCCGATAACACCGAATTGGCCTAAACCGAAAGAGCTACCGGTTAAATTCGGAGAAGGTGGAGGTTCCGGAACCCAGGCAACCAAGTAATTAGCGGCGTCAATAAGCGCCCATGTAGAAGTAGTATAGTGTGGGTCTCCATTACCAAATCCCTGGTTTGTAAGAATACCTGTTCCTATAAATTCATGACCATTTAATGTAACATCATCGCCGCTAATATTCACAAGATGTGTGTATTCTTTTATCGGGTCAATCAAAGAATCGGTATCGCCTGTCCACGGATGAACTGTAACAACATTAGTAGGAGCATGGCTGATTTTCAAATTATCAACCAAACTTGGCAAGGTCCCCGCATTGTTATAATTATACATAGTGACATAATTATTATCAAAACCGCCTGCAAGAGTATAAGCATACTTATTATTGCCATTAAAACTGTTTGGTATAGGAGTTCCATTAACAAAAACAGAACAGTATGCATCTTCTCCTTCTCCAAACTCATCTGTTGAAGCAGTGACCAAAACATGGAGTTCCTGCGCAGTAGGAACAGCGTTAGCTTCGGAGTGCAGAAGAGTTGCACCGTTATAAAATTTAAATGTTCCGTCTGCGCCGAAAACCGCGGCAAGCCCTGATTCGCTATCAGGCAAAAGGCTGGATTGGCCGTCTTTGCCGAGTGCGAGAGAAAGCCAGTCGGAAGATGTGTCGAAATTATGAAGCTCCACGTCAAATTCTATATTGAATTTGTCGGAACTCTCAAAACTCGTATTAGGTGAGCAGCCGGCGTTTTGTCCAAGCATTAGTTTGCCGGGATACGCAGCAAACCCACCGATTTCTGTTGTGCCGGAAATTGTGTAAGCAAGAGGAGAAGCTTCACCGCTCTGTCTGCCGGAAACAGCAAAATCTGTATTTATATCGCCGGTTGGAAGAACATTAAAATTATCTTTGAAAATGCCTGATTGTGATTCGCCGGAAACGCAGATGAATTGGTTGCTGTTCGACCAATCGCTCCAGGTATTTCTGTCATTCATATATCGCACGCGCCAGAAGTTTGTGCCGGAATGAACTTTATTTTGCGGTGCGAAAATTGAATTAACAGGCGGAGCCGTTTCACCGCTATCCCACTTCAAGGGAGAAAAAACAGGGTTCTCGGAAACCTGCCACTGGCTCGCATCAAAGGCGAAACCGCCGTTATCATTATAAACGCTTGCTACAAATTCTACCGGTGAAGTAACTATGTTCAGAGATGCCGGTGAAACAGCAATAGGTGAGTCAGGCGGATTTTCGCTTTTTGTAAATCCAAGCGCGGGGCCAACGATTGCGCAGCCGCCTGTGTTGCATGCTAGAACCCAATAATAATAATCCCGTGCAAAAGTTATAGCCGGAACAATATCGTCATAGAAATTTGAAAAAAGTTGAACTGCGAAATTTGTTGTTGAAACATCAGGAAAATCCGCGCGGGAAAGAATATAATATTCCGTGCTGTCAACTGTCGGCCACGTTACTTCTATTTTATCAGAATAAATTCCTTGTGAAGCGGAAATCGAAGCAGGGGGATCCGGCGGCAATACTTCGTTACAGAAAGCGAACCAATTCCATGCAGGAGTGGTTGGCGTTATTGGTGTAGTCGAAAATGAAAAAGTACCATTATTAGGTGCGGTATATTGGTATGTTAAAAGCTGTCCGCCGTTATCGCCAAACTCGTCCTGGTCTAAAACAGGGAATTTTATTCCATCGCTTGTTGAAATGTAGGAAGAGCGTCCTCCGGCAGCTTCAAAACCAAAACTGAAAACCGAAAGTTTATAATTTAAGCCGGGAGTAAGTCCGGAAATAGTAAGTGCGCCGGCACTGTCGGAATCAGCAGCTTTAATAAAATTAGAAACTAGCCCGAGACTCGCGCCGGAAACAGCCGGATTTTTACCTTCGGTGTAAGATGAAACAGGGCCGGTGAGAGACGTGGTAGAAGCTGAAACCAATTTCCAGTTGCTGCCATATAAATTTGACCCTGAACCGGTAAAAGTTAAGCCATTGATAACGGAATTGCCAAACTCGCCAAAGTTTACAGCGTGTGTATATAATTTAGAAATGTCGATTCCGGAATTGCCATCGCCTGTCCAGGAGGCGGTGCCGATGGTATTGTCAGACAATGTAGCGATTTTGTAATTGTCAATAGCAACAACTGGAGCATTTTCAATTTCGGCTTCATCATACGGTGGGATTTGATTAATAATGATGACATTATTTGTAGGTTTAGTTGTAATAGTATGGGAAAAAACCGAGCCTGTGCCATTTGTATAAACCGGATAAGGTTTTCCGTTTAAGAAAAGCGAAATTCGCGGATAGTTTGTTGGCGGAAACGCATCCTGCAAAACGCAAAGTTTTACTCTGAGAGTCGGATTAGTCTCATAAGCGAGTTCAGGGAATTGAAAATATCCTTTTGTCGGGCCGGTGTCGTCAAGATCGAGGCCAGGCGCATTATCTTGTATAAAATATCCGGGAATTCCGGCAGTTCGGTTGAAGACGATGTCCAGTCCTATTGGATGCTGCCAGCCTGTCCAATAGTAATTTTTGCCGAAACTTACACTAGCAGCGTAATCTATGTTTGTTAATCTTATAAGGTCAAATTCAATAAAGAAACCACCGGTAATTTCATTGAAATTTTTTGTGTTGTTCAT
>JAOZNZ010000123.1:4485-8403 GCA_029933535.1 bacterium
CAAATTCAATAAAGAAACCACCGGTAATTTCATTGAAATTTTTTGTGTTGTTCATTGAAACACCGCGCTCAAAAGCACATAAACCGGCAAGCGGACCTGCTGAATTAACCAAGGGTGTTATTGTTGCGGCCGCCCCGGGCCACCAAGTGTATTCAAGCGGCGCGAAAGTACCGGTTTGGCGGCCATTTCCGATTTGCGTATTGACATCTCCGGTAACTGGGAATCCTGAAGAGGTTACAGTGAAGTCATCGGCAATATAAACTTCGGCAGATAATTTTTGAGTTGCGAAAAATGTTAATAGAAAAACGGCAATAATTCCCCCTTTTATAAAGGGGGTTAGGGGGATTTGTTTCAAGTTTCTAATTTCAAATTTCGAATTTAAATGTTTCATTTTATCTCCTTAATATTACGTAATACAATGTAGCCGCCGGTGAAGAATGAGCCGGTGGATTTTTCACGCAAGTCCACAAACTCACTTCTTTCGCTTGCGGCTACATTTATTTGCCGCACTTGGAACCAGGCATTCGCCGGTCAAGAGTGCGGCTCACTTAATTTATCAGCACAATTGGTACGTGCATTATGCTCGGTCGGCCGTTTATAGTAAATTCTGCCACAAGTCTGTTTGCGCCGGGATTCAGTTTTTCAGCGGTTATGTTCAATTCTATTTCATTAACATTCTGACCTTCAGTACCCGGATAATTTACATACAAACTACCGCTGCTTGGGGAAACAGAAATTTCTTCCGGTGCGAAAATTCTGAAGTTAATATTTGCCGCCATGCGGTATTTATTTTTAACTTTTATTATTACTGATTTTGGTTCATTACACGAAATTTTCGGTGTATCGCCATGATTCACAGCAACATCAAAAGCATCAAATCTATGAACTACGGAATTGAAATTATCAAAAAGTTCTTCACGGAATTTTCCGGCACAAAGTGCTGACTCATTTAAATCAGAAAAATCTGTTGGGTTGTTATCATCAATAATAACAGGAAGATTTTTTCTCATAATAACCTGCCGCGCAATTCTTTCTGTTCTTCCTGTCAGATTATTGATATCAGCCGGAACCATATTGCCAAAATAACCCAAATCACCGAGATTTAGAGTTACAGTTTTTATTCCGTGGCCGATAGGTTCAATCCATTTCTCAGGTATGGCATCAAAGCCGTGCATAATACCAAAAATTGAGCCGGCGGTTGCGGCTGTGCAATCAGTATCTTCACCGCAGTTAACTGCAGTGCACAAAGTTTTCCCGAAATCGCCTTCACCGTATAGAAGTCCGATAATCAGAATGCCGATATTTGACGGCACATCAAAGCCGAGAATCCCATCAACGAATCCTTTATCGACGTCTTCTTTTGACATTAAATGTTCAACACAGGGCACAGCTCTTCCGCGATATTTTTCTAAAATAATATCACGTGCTTCGCGCCATGTTTTTTTTGAATCATAAGACTCTATAGCAGTTTTTACAGCTTGTGCTGTAGCGCAAGTTTCAGGAATGTAAGATAACCCTATTTCAATTAGTTTTCTGATATCACTTATGATAAATGCCGCGCTTTCTAATGAGGCACAAAAAACTTCGGCGTAAACTCCTTCACCGCCGCCGTGATCAATAATCGCGTCTTCATAAGCGTATTGAGCCGCAATCCGCGGACATCCCGGCGCTATGCATGCCCATATTTCCGAGCGGATAAATGAGCCGCAACTGTCTTTGTAAGTATTATTGAAAGAACCTGAAACAGGCGGCTGCAATCCGGCACGCATATTTATTTTCGCTGTTCCATATTCTGCCCAGTGCGGCACGACATAATTTATCCAGTATTCGCTCAAGGTGTGTGCATCAATATTAATTCCCTTTTCCTCAAGAGCGATAAGCCAGAGAAGTTGAATATCAAGATCATCATTCGGCATTGGTTCACCTTTGAGGTCCTGGATATAAAATTCATAATTATTAATTTGGCGTTTCCATTCGTCAGGCTCGCCAAGAGTTCCGCCGATATTTTTGCCCATCCAGCATCCGAGCACTTTTTTTCTGTAGTTTTTGATATTAATAGTCATAAGGTTGGAGTTCACGCTTTAGCGTGTTAAGTTAAGGTTAAAAGGTTATAATTGACCTAATTTCTAATTAATCTAATTAACCTAATCAAATACCAATGTAGAATGTCCAAATCCCAAAGAAGAAGTTCTTCATTTGTTCATTTCTTTTTCCTGGTCATTTTTTAGATCAATTAGAAATTAGATTAATTATGTCAATTTATCGAACGTCTAATGACCAACGTCCAATATTAGTATTTTATAAATATTCTATCAATACAAAGGATAAATTTCAATAACAAATCGCTTGATTTCTTATACAATATGGCCGGTTTTAATTAAATATATTTAAAATCGAACCACATAAGAAACATAAGATCACATTAGAGAAATTGAAAATTTCCTTTAGTAAAAAGCCGTCCCGGAATTCGGGACGGCTATATTGTTAGGTGTCAAAGGTCTAAGGTCAAAGGTCTAACTAATAACTGCTCGTCCTGATGTTCTTCGCTATCGGGACGGCTTACTTCCTGCGCAGAAATGCTAATCCAAGAAGAGCAAGCAATCCGAGTGTTGCAGGTTCGGGAATAAGGTCTGTAACCATTACATGTCCGTATAAAATTTCGGGATGTTCCGGACCTGTCATTGAAATCGGATAGTCCATATAGATGGAATCCACGCTTCCGATGATGTCTGTGGTAACATAAATCAACCAATTTGTCTGGCCGGGTTGTACGTCACCCACATGAGATACGTTAACAGTAACGCTGTTAACAACACTTGGCAGGAAAAGATTACTGCGAACATCAATCGCGTCAAAGCTCCCGTCATCAACTTCCCAGTCGTACATACTTCCTTCTTCCAGTTCGAGATTCCAGCAGCCTACCTGACCTATGCTGTTTCCCGGAGTAATAGTTGCACCGGAAGTTATGACAAGATTAGAAGCTGAAGTTTCCCAACCCAGAAAACCTGTTCCGCCGATTTTTCCACCGGCTTGCAGTTCAAATTCTCCTAATGGGCCACCCCACCAGGCTCCATTATTAATAAAAGTAGCATTTGCTATTATCATTTTAGTGGCAAGACCACAACCCGGACCATTACAAATAATTTTTCCGCCTGTTTGCTTAATAACTGTACCGGGAGCAGACTCCCAGGTTGTAAAAACATTGGTGATTTCAAGAACACCGGCATCATTGCCTGTTATTACAGCAGAATGCCCGCTTTGTGAGCCGTCAAGAGCAATAAACAATGTGCTGACTTTTTGAATTTTATCATTCAAGTCCAATGTTACACTTGAATTAGCGCTGCTATTATAAACTTCTAACCTTAATTCGCCTGCCTGATCGGTCAAGGGAATTCCCTGATTCACATTAAGTTCAAATAGGGGATTAGAACCCCAGGTGCAAAGAGTTGTATTACCGGAATAAGTATTTACCGCGTTTATATTAAATATACCTACATCAGCATCCACTGCACGTCCCATTAATCTCAAACTATAAGCTCCGCTGACGGGTGAGTTTAAGTTTAAGACGGTGTTTTCACCGGAACCATTACCGGTAACGACAAGTCCGGAATCAGCTGTCATTGTAACATTACTATTAATATTACATACTTTCCCGGGTTCAACATCTAAAGCATATGCATTTACCCACGTGTCAGTGTGATTAAGTGTTAGCGGGCAGTTGAGAGTGTTGGTTTCACCAATTATAAGCGTACCGGCAGCGCCAACAGTAATATTATTAATATTTGGAATTGGAGATTCCCAGGCAAGTCTTAATGCACCTTCCTGAATGTCAATATCACCGCTGACAGGGCTGACGTAAAGATTCAAAAGTTTAGAGCCGGTTTTGGTAAAACCATCGCTGCCGGATAGATTAGCGTT
>JAOZNZ010000715.1 GCA_029933535.1 bacterium
AAAACTTTAAAAGAAAATATAAGAAAATACTTTTTCGATGGAGTTGTATTTCACGATGTAAACAGAGCAGGTGTCCAAGGAGAAGGAACTTCCTGGCAAACTAATTTTCTTGCTGTTTACTTTGAAATAAGCGAAGGCGCAGAAGCAAAAAAAGCGCTGCTTACAATGCTTGAAAATTTTGAAACGCTTTGTCGAACATGTCCTTATTTTTATTTTTTCAATCTTCCGGCCATGAAAAAAGCAGGACTGCAAAAAGAAGCTGTGGATTTAATTAAAAAAATGTGGTGGCCTATGATTGAGCGGGATGCTACAACAGCTTGGGAAGGCTTTGGTGGAACGGAGAGAGATTCTTACTGTCATCCGTGGTCAACAGCGCCGTTCTTATTTTTCTTAGGCGAGGAAAAGAATCAAATTTATTCAATCATATAACGTTGGTTTTTTAGATAAGCCATCGGTGTCATCCCGATAATTTCTTTAAATTTTTTTGTAAAATAAGCGCTGTTTTCAAAACCTGTTTTAAAAGCTGTGTCTATTACACGGATCCGGTTGTTTTTAGCCATTATATCCGCAGCTTTTTCAATTCTCAGTTTTATGAGATAATCAATGGGAGACAAACCTGTTATTTTTTTGAACGAATATCTAAAAGAACCTTGGGACATATCGGCTTTATTTGCAAGTAAAGAGTTTGAAATTTGTTTATCGAAGTTTCGTTCTATAAAATCTATAGCGGCGCTTATTTTCAAAAGGACTTTAGGCTGAGGAGACTTAAATTCCAGGAAAAATTTACATGCATTAATAACTATGATGATAAAAATATGCTCATTTAAAGAGGAAGTTCCAACCCATTCATCGTTTTGTTCTGCAGTCATAAACTTCAGAAATTGCGACATTTTCCTCAATTGTTGAGGATTCAAATGTAATTTAGATTTGAATTTATGTTTTTTTCTGTAATAAGGTTCATGAACAAAAAGAGCGTTAAATCCCGGCAGATCGGCAAATTCTACTTTTAAAGAGTCAAAAAATTCCCGTTGATATAATACATTTACAATGTGAAGGTTTTTTTCATTACTGTAACCGTGTTTATGGTTACCCCGCACAACAAAAACATCTCCTCTGATGATAGGGTATTCTTCATCATCGATGATGTGAACAGCAGAACCTCCGAGAACAAAAACAAGTTCATCGAAATTGTGAGTATGGATAGGCATCAGGGGAGCATTTTCTAACTCGGCAATTTCGCATCTTCCTTTAGGGAAGTCATGATATAAGGCTCCTGTTTTTTTACCATTAGGGTAATTTTGCCATTTCATAATTAAATCCTGTGAGATGATCTTTTATTTTTTTTATCAAAAACTTATTTACTTTTTCATCATAAGCTCATTTTGGAACGTAAGCGCCGTGCATGGCACGGCGCTTACCTATACTTATATATTATACCTTTTTTTTGTCTTTACAGCAAGTCATTTTATCAAATTGTATAAAAATGGTTCAAATTGTTATAGATTTGTTATTTTTATTGTGATATAATACTCAAAATTTGTGATAACTAAATTTTTAATAAACGGAAAGAAGGCAAAAATGAAAAACTTACTTATTAAACTTTCTCTAATCGCAGCGTTTGTTGTGGCATGCAATACAGCTTCCGCTGTTTTCAGCGATTCAACAAGCACTTATGCTCTTTGGCATTGCGATGCTACAAACTGGGCAGGTGCCACAGAAGCAACTCCGGATGATAATTCAAGCGGACGCACAGCAAAAGATTTGCAGATTAATGCTGCAAATGCAGCCACGCTTATGCCCGGCTCACCTTATGGTGGAAGTTATCTTGCTTTTGACGGAACTGACCATGCAACTGCATTTGGTGTTTTAGATCCTGCTCCTACAGATTCTCTAAAGATTGACGTTAGTTTCCGTGCACATTCTTTTCCTGCTGCCGGCATATATAAAAGTCTTGTCTGGACATATCCGGTAAAAGTTTATCTTTATGATGGCGCTAATGTACTGATATTAACTTATGATGCAGCCGGCAATCCACATTTTCTTAGTTCAACTAAAACTATAAATGTTGACACTTGGTATTCAGTAAATGTTTCTGTTTCCGATGGTACTGTAGAAGTAATAGTTGGTAATGATGCTGA
>JAOZNZ010000716.1 GCA_029933535.1 bacterium
GAACGGATTTTGTAATGTAGCTACACAGAAATAATATAAATCCAAAGAATTTCGGGCGCTTTGCACCCGCGCAGTAAATGGAATTTCGCTATCGCAAAATCCCAACATTCCTGCACTCCATATCCTCCAATTAGGACGCTGGGGAACCCAGCATACGCGGGTCGCAGCAGCGTCCCTTCATTCCGTTATTCCAAATTAAAATCCCCCTGTATCCCCCTTTAAGAAAGGGGGACTTAGTCCAATAATCCATGCCGCACTGGGATAAGAACACACCCCGCCCTATCGGGCACCCCTCTCAAGAGGGGATTTCGGCTTACTTCGCCGGCATGTGGATGCATTCGCCGTGTAACGCGTGCGCGGCTTCCATAACTCCTTCAGCTAAAGTCGGATGAGCATGAATCGTTTTACCTAGTTCTTCAGCAGTTGATTCGAGTTTCATCGCTACAGCCGCTTCAGCGATTATATCAGTAGCGTGAGCACCATAAATCTGAGCTCCGAGAATTTCATCTGTTTTCGCGTCGGCGATGATTTTATAAAAGCCTTCCGGTTCTCCTGCGGCTAAAGCTTTACCAAGTCCCGCATAATAGAACTTTCCAATCTTTATGTCCCCTGCTTCTTTAGCTTCTGCTTCAGTCATTCCCACAGTACCGATTTCAGGTATTGTGAAAATACAATTAGGAACAACCCGGTAATCCATTTTTTCCATTCCGCCTGCAGCATTTATCGCAGCTACAATTCCCTGTGCACTGGCTACATGAGCGAGCTGCATTTTATTTGTAATATCGCCTATTGCGTAAATATTTGCGACAGAAGTCTGCAATCTTTCATTAACAATCACAGCGCCTATTTTATCAAGTTTAACTCCGGCGTCTTCAAGACCGATATTTTTAGTATTTAGCGCGCGCCCAACACCTACGAGCATCATTTGAGCTGAAAGAGGTTTACCTTTAATTTTACCGCCAACGCCGTTTGCTGTAATTTTAACATTCTCGATTGCTACACCTGTTCTGACATCGATGCCGGTATCTTTAAATTTTTTAGTAACTGCTTTGGAAATATCTTTATCTTCAATTGGTAAAAGTCTGTCAAGCATTTCAACTACAGTTACTTTTACGCCGAATATATTTAAAATATTAGCGAATTCACAACCAATGACTCCCCCGCCGACAATGATAATGCTTTTTGGAAGTTTTGTGATTTTCAGTAAGTCGGTACTGTCAAGAACTTTTTCCCCGTCAAAAGGAAAGAAGCCCGGTTTTGCCGGTTCTGATCCTGTAGCAAGAATGATTTTTTTTGATTTAATTAATTCTATATTCTTTCCGGATGAAACTTCTATTTCGAATCTTGACTTTAATATTGCTTCACCTTTTATAATTTCTATCTTATTGGATTTCAGAAGAGCGCCAATTCCATTCCTGAGTTTTTTTACAACATTATCTTTTCTTGTTGATATTTTCTCCCAGTTGAAAGAAACTTTTTTCGCGGAAACACCGAGTTCTTCAGCATTATTTACTCGCTGATAAGCGTCTGCGGAAGCCACAAGCGCTTTTGTTGGGATACAGCCTCGATTAAGACAGGTACCGCCATAAGAATCTTTTTCAATTATGGCGACTTTTTCGCCGAGTTGTGCAGCTTTAATTGCCGCAACATATCCGCCTGGTCCGGCGCCGATAACAGTAACATCGAATTTTTTCATAATAATTTCCTTATTTTAACCACTAATTAATATTAATATTTTTTAACCACGAATGAACACTAATGGACACGAATTTAATTCAATTTCTTTTATGTCAAAATAATTAATACCAAAATGATAATTCAATTCTTAAAACAATAAAATTCGCGTAAGTCATTGATCCCGGCCTACAGCGTCGGGGCGCCCGGCGTATGCCGGGTTTTCCTTTTTTTTCTTATTATTTTGTATTCATTATTTTGATTAATGTATTTATTTGAATTTGTTATTTATTTGATATTTATCATTTGAATTTTGTGATTTTCTTTTTAATTCGTGTCTAAGTATTTATTTCGAAATCGCAAATCAGAGGTACATGGTCTGAGTATTTCACTTGCGGTATCTCGAAATTTGTTATTTTAACCTCAGGGCTGTGAAGTATAAAATCTAAAACCCTTTTGGG
>JAOZNZ010000717.1 GCA_029933535.1 bacterium
GGTATATACCAAAGTCAGTGTTATATTGTTTAATGGCCATCTCCAATCCCTGTATTACAGCTTTAGCTTTGCTCTTCTTTGCCATTTTTATAATTGCCGGAAAGCCGGTCATACCAAGCGTAGCAAGAATACCGATAATTGAAATAACAACCAGCAATTCAATAAGAGTAAAGCCACGTTTATTTCTATTTTGTAACATTATTCATCCTCCCAGTTTTTAATATTGTCCCTGTTAAATTCTAATGTGAAATCAATTATTTCTTCGCGTGTCTCATCGGTAGCATTTCTATCCGGCCCGCAAGAATATAGGAGGAAAGTAGTTGGATTAGAATCACAACGTGGGCTTTCGTTTTCGTTTTCGTAATATCTGTATGGTTTCCCCCACAAATCGTTAAGATTTCCATTCGCATCTGTATTTTTCTTCTCAATTGAAATATAAGGTCCTTTCCATCTTGAACTTTTAGGTATATCTCCTTCTTCAGGATTATAAATTTTATCGTGATTTAAATCCCCTGTTAAAGCTGATATGATATCAGCATTAGAATTACGATCTTCAGGAGTTGGAGGAAACATGCCAGCATGAGTATAATAATTGTTTAGCGCAGCTTCAAGTTTTTTTACCGTAGCGTCAGTAGCAGCGATTTTATTCTGTTTGCCGACCATATTTACAACACCAATGCTTAAACCGGAAAGTATTCCGATGATTGTAATAACAACCATAAGTTCAATCAATGTAAAACCGGATTTATTATTATTATTCATAATTTTTAAAATTTATCAGATTCAATCGGATTATCTGCTGCGTTATCATAATTATTCGCTTCTTCTCTAGCGGCACGCCTGCTTTCAAATTCCTGTCTCTGTGCTTCGAATTCTTCTCTTCTATCAGCAGTTCGTTCAGCAGGCGAGAATTTTTCACTAATTTTGCTTAGAAGTTTAGCCATATCATCGACAGCTTCTTCTGGAATAATGATAGTGCTTCTGAACCGGCCTTCTTTTTCGGTTATTTTCAAGAATCTGCCGCGTTGATTTTCTTTATAATCAACGTAGAAGAATTTATTAAAAGCGTGAACTTTTTCATTCAATAAAACATCTTCGTTACGTGAAGAATCATTCATTATTACCTCTCACTTCTGAATTCGTTGGTTTGAAAGCGAAGAGTGCCCATTCTTCTAATACGAACAGCATTTCTTCTTGCGGCTTTCTGTTTGCGAATACGTTTTTCACTTGGTTTTTCATAATACGCCTTTTGGCGGACAATTTTCAGCACGCCTTCCCGATCAACTCTCTTTTTAAGTCTGCGAATTGCTTTTTCTACCGGTTCATTCTTCCTAATGGAAATTGTTAGCACTCTGTTCTCCTCAGTATTTGTTACATAATTTGTATTGATAGATTGTACTACCCACAATAAACTGTGGTGGTCTCTAAAAATATCAATCTTAATATTCTCACGTAATTATAGCGAAAATAACTCTACAAGTCAAACGCTATTTAATTTTCAAATTGTTATAAGGTTTTAAGGTTATCCCGATAAATCGGAATTTAAGGTTAGAAGGTTGCACAGCCAAACATTTACAAAACCAACCTTCTAACTTTTCAACCTTAAGGTCGCGAAACGACCAACCTTAGGGGCGCAAAGCGCCCAACCATTTATTTCTTCCCGTATTTAATTGCTGCCTGTGCCGCCGCAAGTCTTGCGATCGGTACACGGTACGGTGAGCAGCTGACATATTCCAAACCTACTTTGTGGCAGAATTCTACACTGGCAGGATCGCCGCCGTGTTCACCGCATATTCCGAGTTTGATATCTTTACGAGTTTTTCGACCTTTTTCAACAGCGATTTTGATTAGTTCGCCAATGCCTGTCTGGTCAAGTGACTGGAAAGGATCAATTTCATAAATACCCATGTCAACATATTGAGTAAGGAATTTTGCGGCGTCATCGCGACTGAATCCACATCCCATCTGCGTGAGATCGTTTGTTCCAAAACTGAAAAATTCAGCTTCTTCAGCAATTTCATCAGCGGTTAGCGCACCGCGCGGCACTTCGATCATAGTCCCGATTTTCAGATAAGGGAGTTTTTTGCCTTTTTTCTTAGCTATTGCTTCATAAACATCCAGAACGATTTGTTT
>JAOZNZ010000124.1 GCA_029933535.1 bacterium
GCATTTTTTGCATGTTCCGTCTTTATTCAGCGCGATAATTTGCGTTGAGTAGCCTGTCCTTTCAATAACCAATTCTCCGCATACCGCGCAGTGGGTGTTTTGTTCATCGCCTGTATTTCCGATATAAACGTAATTAATTTTCTCCTTAAAAATATCACGTGCTTTGTATAATGTATCCGCAGGTGTGGGTGGTAGAGAAAGTTTATACATAGGATAATAACGAGAAAGGTGAACGGGAGTATTTTCTCCTACTTCGTTAGCGATCCAGTCGCGTAATTTTATCAAATCTTCAGTTGAGTCATTCAAGGTCGGAATAATTAGAGTTGTAAGTTCAACATGAGCGTTTTTATTTGCGGTTTTAATTGTTTCGAGAACCGGCAAGAGTGTTCCGCCGCATTGTTGTTGGTAAAAATTGTTTGTAATTGCTTTAAGGTCAATATTAAACGCGTCAGCAAAATCAAGGAATTTTTTGAGAGGTTCAGGATTAATAAATCCATTAGTCACAAAAACATTTTTTAAACCAAGATCGTGAACCGCAGGACCTAATTCAAGAATTGTTTCCGCCCAGATAGTAGGTTCATTATAAGTGTAAGCCAAACCTGCAAAAGAAAACAAGTCATTTTGATCCTTTTGTTTTGAAAGGGAGTCAATAATTTCATTTTTAGTAAAATTAGGTTTACCGAGACGCGAAGCGGAGAATTCTTTAGAAATAGAACTGTTTTGGCAAAAAGCACATGAAAAATTACAGCCAAAAGTTCCAAGACTTAAAATTGAACTTCCGGGGTAAAAATGGTAAAGCGGCTTTTTTTCTATCGGATCTATTCCACTGCTGCTCGCAACGAAATAATTTAAAGTAAAAAGGATGCCATTAATATTTTCACGAATACCGCAAACGCCTTTTTTTCCGTTTCTGACAATGCAGTTATGCGGGCACAAGGTGCATTGAACGGAATTATTGTTTTTTCTATGCCAAAATTCGGCAGTTTTCATAGTGATGATAAAATAAGGTGATTAACATATTTTTACATACAATTTTACGCTTTTACAAAGGATTTGTCAAATTAAAACATATGCTTTGACAAAAAAACGCTTAAATGGTATAATCTCACTCTGATTTTATATAATTAAAAAAGGAAATAACCTGAAAATTTATTTACTAATTAATTTAAAACACTAACAAAATAAGGAAAAATGAAAAGACTACTGATTACCGCAATTGTATCAACCACTGTTCTTTGCTCTAATGTTATGGCATCCGGCGGAAATGAGGTAACAGCTCCGACGTGGGTATATGCAGTTCTTGCTGCTTCAGTGCTTGCTCTGATATTCGCCGTCGTTTTTTACAAGATGATGATGGGAGCCAGCGAGGGAACAGCCAGGATGAAAGAAATAGCTCAACATGTCCGTGACGGTGCAATGGCATATCTTATGCGTCAGTACAAAGTAGTAAGCATTGTTTTTGCTGTACTTTTCGCTCTTTTTGCAATTTTAGCTTTCATGAAAGTTCAAAATCCTTTTGTACCGATAGCTTTTCTTACAGGCGGATTTTTCTCCGGTCTTTGCGGTTTTCTTGGTATGAAAACTGCCACAAACGCAAGTGCAAGAACTGCTCAGGGTGCTACAGAAGGTTTGAACAAAGGATTGCAGGTTGCTTTTCGTTCAGGTGCAGTTATGGGACTAGTTGTTGTTGGTTTCGGTTTGCTTGACGTTGCGGCATGGTGGCTTGTTCTTGATAAATTAGTTTTTACACCTGAGCACATGGCAAACGGCTGGTCGCTTTTCGGTCTTCAACTTGTACATCCCGGAACAACAGGAACTGAAAAACTTGTTGAAATTACTACAACAATGTTAACCTTTGGAATGGGTGCTTCTACTCAGGCTTTGTTTGCTCGAGTTGGCGGAGGTATTTATACTAAAGCAGCTGATGTTGGCGCTGACCTTGTTGGAAAAGTTGAAGCAGGAATTCCTGAAGACGATCCGAGAAATCCTGCCACAATCGCTGATAACGTTGGAGATAATGTAGGTGATGTTGCCGGAATGGGAGCTGATCTTTATGAATCTTACTGCGGTTCTATTCTTGCTACCGCGGCTCTTGGAGCTGCTTTATGCGGTTATCTTGGCGGAGCTGATAAAGCATTAAATTACGTTCTTGCGCCGATGACAGTTGCCGGAGTAGGAATACTTCTTTCGATTGTCGGAATATTTATGGTACGCTGTAAAGAAGGAGCTACGCAAAAAGATCTGCTCAGATCGCTGCTGACGGGAACTCTTGGCAGTTCAGCTCTGATTTTGCTCGCAGCCGCTGTAATATGCCAATTGCTCGGGCTTGGATGGGGAATTTTCGGCTCGGTTGTTTCCGGCTTGGTGGCCGGAGTTATTATTGGCCAGGCTACTGAATATTACACTTCCGATGAATATGCGCCAACAAGAGGCATCGCCGAACAGACGCAGATGGGTTCGGCAACAACAATTATTGACGGTCTGGCCGTAGGAATGTTTTCAGCAGGAATTCCTGTCATAACAATTGTTTTTGGAATTATTTGCTCATTCGGTTTTGCGGGCGGTTTTACTAATATGGGAATGGGACTTTACGGCGTTGGATTCGCTGCTGTAGGTATGCTTGCAACTCTTGGAATTACTCTCGCGACCGACGCTTACGGGCCTATTGCAGATAATGCCGGCGGTAACGCTGAAATGTGTGGCCTCGGTGAAGAAGTTAGAAAAAGAACAGACGCGCTTGACAGTCTTGGAAATACTACAGCAGCTACCGGAAAAGGTTTTGCTATCGGTTCTGCTGCTCTTACAGCTATGGCTTTGATTGCTGCTTATGTTGAAGAGATAAAAATATGGGTAGGCAGACTTTCTGAAACGAGCGCTGATAAAATTTTTATGGGATTTACAAGTGACCTTGCAATTTCAAAAGCAGGAAAAGCAATTCTTGCTTCTAACGCTGAAATCATGGATTTTGTTAAAAATTATGACCTGCATATTATGAACCCGCTTTTACTTTGCGGAATTTTTATCGGAGCAATGATGTCTTTTGTCTTCTGCGCGATGACAATGAAAGCTGTTGGCCGTGCGGCGGGAGCTATGGTAAACGAAGTTCGCCGCCAATTCAAGGAAATTCCCGGAATTATGGATGGAAGCGGAACGCCTGATTATGCCCGCTGTGTAGAAATTTCTACAGCAGGTGCTCAGAAAGAAATGCTTGTGCCGGCTTTACTTGCTATTGCTGTTCCGGTTGTTACAGGTCTGATACTTGGTGTTCCGGGTGTGATAGGCCTCCTCGTTGGCGGGCTTACTTCCGGTTTTGTGCTTGCTTGTATGTTGAATAACGCCGGAGGAGCCTGGGACAATGCGAAAAAATACATTGAAAAAGGACATCTCGGCGGTAAAGGATCAGATGCTCATAAAGCAGCTGTAGTTGGTGATACTGTTGGTGATCCTTGCAAAGACACTTCAGGTCCTTCACTTAACATTCTTATCAAACTGATGAGTATGGTAAGTATTGTTTTTGCTCCTGTAATTGTAAAATTTTCGCCGGTAATTCAAGGCTGGCTCGGATTAATAAAGTAACTATGGGTCTTATAAGCCCTAATAATCTATAAACTAAAAAAATAAAATGAAAAAATTATTATTAACTATATCAATATTTATTCTTTCTGCTATGCCTGTACTCGCTGAAGGCGCAGCAGAAGCATCAGGTGCAGGCGATAAACCGAAAGGTCTTTTGGGCAATCCTTTAATTCTTATCATTGGAATTTTTGCCATCATGTATTTTCTGATGATTCGCCCGCAGAAGAAAAAGCAGAAAGAAAAAATGGCGATGTTAAGTGCAGTTGAACCGGGAGATAAAATAATCTCTATTGGTGGAATATATGGTGAAGTTAAGCAGGTAAAAGACAATAGTGTGCGAGTTCAGATTGATGATCATACGCGTATTGAACTTGCTAAATCATCGATTTCCACTATTGTACAAAAAGCAAATGCTCCGGCAGAGGTCGAAGTAAAATAAATATAATTTTGGTACGGTATAAATATCGTTTATCAAAAAATTATTTTCAAATTAAACTTGGGGAAAAATATGAACCGCGAATTGCGTGTGAAAGGAATTATTATTGCCATAGGTGTTCTCATATGCCTTTATTTTGTTTATCCAACCGTTAGGTGGGGTACTTATACCGATGAAAAAAGGACTGAGTTCGCAGGCGATATATCACAGGATACACTTGGCAAATGGAAAGAAGAAGAAATGCAGCTTGCGGACAATGATGTCGCCGGCCATTTTGCTTTAAGTGCAAAAAAATGGGTACAGGGAGATAGAGATCGTGTATTAAACCTCGGACTCGACCTTCAGGGCGGACTTTATGTTGTTCTTGAAGTTGATATGGACGATGCAATTCGTGTACAAAATCAAAATGTTCGTGAACGAATCAAAGACGCTCTCCAGGATAAGGACAATGACATTCCTTTTGAACTTGTGACAGATACAGGTCCGGCAACTATTGAATTAACATTCAAAAATCCTGCCGGTGCTAAGCAGGCAGCTACAGCTTTAAGAGCCGATCTTGATTTTGCGGATATGCTTAATATTCCTGAAGCCCCTGAAGGCAAGAAATTCAAAGTTACCCTTAAAGGAAATTATATTGCAAAGACTAAGATCCGAGCTCTTGAACAGGCTCGCCATGTTGTTGAAAACAGAATTAATGAACTTGGTTTAACAGAGCCGAGTATTCAGGTTCAAAACAAACAGGCGAGAATTATTGTTCAGCTTCCCGGTGAAAAAGATCCGAATCGCGTTTTACGTTTATTAAAACAAACGGCCAAAATGGAATTTCATCTTACCGCGAATGATCAATTAACAAAACGTGTTATAAACAGTATTGATCGCGTCAAGAAAATTAAAGATAAAGTTCATGTTGAAACATCTCAAACAGAAGAAGGAATTTCTTACACAACTTATAAAATAGATGATACTGATACTGAATATTTTAAACTTGTGCTTAAAGACCTTGAAGTTCAAAAAAGAATCCCTGCTAATTATATACTTATGCTTGGCAGACAGGTACCTGATGAACATCTCGGACGCGTTTACCGTGATTTTGCTCTTATTAAAAAAGATGTTGCAATTGACGGTATGTCCCTGAAAGATGCAAAAGTTAATCTTGGAAGAACAGCTAATGACAGACACGTTGCTCTTTCTCTAGATGGTCGTGGAAGGTCACGTCTGCGCAGTGTTTCAAGAAAATGTGAACGAGATTATAAAAAAGATAATAAAGTTTCACGACTTGCAATTCTTCTTGATGATGTAATTTATTCCGCGCCAACTCTCATTACTTTCATTGACACTAATCCAATTATTAAAGGCTCTTTTACAGAATCGGAATCAGCTGAACTCGCACTTGTTTTGCGAAGCGGTGCTCTTCCGGCAAAAATGGAAATAATTCAAAACAGAACCGTTGGTGCGACTCTTGGTGCTGATTCGATAAGACGCGGTGTACGTGCTGCTTTACTTGGACTGATCTGTGTAGTTATCTTTATTGCTGCTTATTATCTATTAGCCG
Source organism: bacterium (assembly GCA_029933535.1). Taxonomy (GTDB): domain Bacteria; phylum Auribacterota; class UBA3054; order UBA3054; family B51-G9; genus B51-G9. The sequence goes on from JAOZNZ010000124.1 coordinate 5,565, forward strand.
GTCTTATTGCTGATTTTGCTCTTGTGTTCAATATTTTGATTCTGCTTGGCGTGCTTGCTTTCTTCCGTGCAACTTTAACTTTGCCGGGTATTGCAGGTATTATTCTTACAATTGGTATGGCGGTTGACGCAAATGTACTTATTTTCGAGCGAATCCGTGAAGAATTAACAAAAGAAAATAATTTAAAGCGTGCTGTAAGAGAAGGTTTTGGTCATGCAAAAATTACTATTGTTGACGCTAACGTAACAACCATTTTAACCGCGATGATTCTTTATATGCTTGGTACGGGCCCAATTCGCGGTTTCGCGTTAACATTGATTATCGGTATCAGTGCAAGTATGTTCACATCACTTTTTGTCAGCAGATACATATTTGATTTACTTTTAACACGCGACAATTTTAAATCTCTTAAAATGTTCCAGTTTTTTAAACGTCCGAACATTGATTTTATTTCAAAAAGATATTTCGCTTATGTTCTATCTTTAGCAGTTATTGTTGTTGGTATGGTTGTATTTACTGTCAGAAACGCTAATCAAAATAAAGCTATTGAAGCCGGTATCGCGCAAAAGTCAGAAAGCCTTTTTAATACTCCAATTAAAGGTATTGAACTTACCGGCGGAGATGTTACTCACATAAAATTTGATAATGAAGTGTCGGTCGGACAAGTTAGAAAAGCGCTGAATTCTATCGGCATGGGCGAAAGTACAATTCAGCGCGTTGGTGACAGCAATGAAATTCTTATAAGAAGTTCGTTTAATTCTTCAACTAATGCTCTCGCAGCTTTAATTACAGCATTTCCAAATAACAAAATGGAAGAGCTTGAAGTTGATAGAATTGGTCCGGCAATCGGGCAGGAGTTAAAAACCAAAGCTTTCTGGGCTATTCTTCTCGCGCTCGGTGTCATTATTATTTACATCTGGTGGAGATTCGAATTCAGATTCGGCGTTGCGGCAATTATTGCTCTGGCGCATGATGTTCTTATAACTCTTGGTATTTTTGCCCTTACAGGACATCAGATCACTCTTGGTGTTATCGCGGCTTTACTCACTATTGTTGGTTATTCTCTTAACGATACTATTGTTGTTTTTGACAGAATTCGTGAGGATATGCATATAATGAGAAAATCTTCTTTTCCGGAAATTATGAACCTTTCAATTAACCAGACTCTCTCAAGAACTGTTTTGACTTCCTTAACAACTTTGGTTGTTGTTCTGTTCTTATGGTTGTTCGGTGGGCAGGTAATCAACAACTTCGCTTTCGCGTTGATGATTGGTGTGATTGTTGGTACTTATTCATCCATATTTATCGCGAGTCCGGTTCTGTTATTATGGCAGAAGAAGAAGAAATAAAATAAATTAATCTAATTTCTAATTGATCTAATTAACCTAAAAAATGAGCAAGAATCCAATAACCAATCAACAATTTTTGGCGTTTGGAACTTTGGGTTTTGTTTAGAGCAATTAGAAATTTAATATCCAAAATCTAAAATCTAAAATGAAATATCTCGTTACCGGAGGAGCCGGATTCATCGGCTCAAACTTCGTGCATTATTTGCTTGACACTTATAAAGATTGTCAGGTAGTTAATCTTGATAAATTAACTTATGCGGGAAATCTTGATAATCTCAAAGATATCGAAAGCAACCCGAGATATTCTTTCGTTAAAGGCGATATCGCCGATGCGGAACTCGTTAATAAAATATTCGAAGATGGAGTTGACGTTGCAGTAAATTTCGCTGCGGAAACTCATGTTGACCGCTCAATTGGTGATCCTGCAGATTTTATTACTACGGATGTTTATGGCACTTATGTCCTGCTCGAAGCAGCACGCGTTTACGGATTGAAGAAATTCATTCAGATTTCTACTGATGAAGTTTACGGAACTATTGAGCTTGGACGCTCATCGGTTGAAACCGATCAACTTCTTCCAAGAAATCCTTATTCCGCAAGTAAATCAGGTGCTGATAGACTTGCTTACAGTTATTTCGCGACTTATGACGTTCCTGTTTGCGTTACACGTGCTTCAAACAATTACGGTTTTTACCAATATCCGGAAAAACTTGTTCCACTTTTTGTAACAAATCTTATTGAAGACAAATCCGTTCCGATTTATGGTGACGGGAAAAATATCCGCGATTGGCTGCACGTTATGGATCATTGCAGCGGTGTTGACTGCGTAATTCAAAACGGTGTTGATGGTGAAGTATATAATATCGGCGGTGGAAACGAACGAGAGAATATTGATGTTGTAAATATTATTTTTGATCAACTCAAAAAACCTGAGTCATTAAAAACTTACGTTAAAGATAGAATGGGACATGACCGCCGTTATTCTCTTTGCAGCGATAAAGTTATGGCTCTCGGCTGGCAGCCATCACATAATTTCGAAAATTGTATTCGCGAAACCATTGATTGGTATGTCAATAACAAATGGTGGTGGGAAAAAATTAAAAGCGGTGAATATCTCGAATACTACAAAAAACAGTATATTGACAGAGAAAACACTGAGTAACTCTATAAAAAAGCTCTGTAAAATTTTACAGAGCTTTTTATGTTTGAAGGTTGAAAGGTTGAAAGGTTGTTCGCTTTGCTCACTTAAGGTTGAAAAGGTTGTTCGCTTCGTTCACTTAAGGTTGAAAGGTTGTTCGCTTTGCTCACTTAAGGTTGAAAGGTTGTTCGCTTCGTTCACTTAAGGTTTGTAAACCTTGTAACCTTGTAACCTTGCAACCTTGTAACCTTGCAACCTTGTAACCTTGCAACCTTG
>JAOZNZ010000718.1 GCA_029933535.1 bacterium
CTGGTTTATAAAAAATAAAAATATTTATGAACTAGAACTCGAAGCTGTAAAACAACTTATACCGACAGATGCTTATGGCTTGGAGGTAGGTGTTGGTTCGGGCAAATTTGCCGGGCCGCTTGGTATTAAAATAGGTGTTGAACCTTCAAAAGCTATGGCTGAAAAAGCGAGAGCGCTTGGAATAAAAGTTTGTGATGGTGTTGCGGAAGAGTTACCTTTTGAAGATAATATATTTGATTTTGTTCTTTTGGTAACTACAATTTGTTTTGTGGATGATATAAAAAAGACGTTTTCGGAAGCTTACCGCGTATTGAAAAATGACGGTTCAATAATTGTTGGTTTTGTTGATAAAAAAAGTGAAATGGGCAAAAAATATCTCGCAAAGAAAAATAAAAGTAAATTTTATAATATTGCCACTTTTTATTCTACAGACGAAGTTTTAAGTCATTTGGAAAATGCAGGTTTTATAGATTTTAAAATTAAACAAACTATTTTCCGAGATCAGGAAGAGCAGATGATTGAAGATGGATTTGGTAAAGGGTCTTTTGTAGTAATTAGAGGATTGAAGAAACAAAGAATTTCTAATTGCTCTAATTGACCTAATTGATCTAAGCAATAACCAATAACCAATAACCATAGTTATAATGAACGAAATGCAAGAATATTTAAAGAAGAAAAGAGAAGAAGAACAAAAAATAATTCGCGACAAAATGAAGCGGATAAAACACAAAATACTCATACTTAGCGGTAAAGGAGGGGTTGGCAAAAGTACTGTTGCGGCTAATATGGCTGTATCGTTGGCACTTGAAGGAAAAAAGGTCGGGTTGCTTGATATTGATATACATGGCCCCAGTATTCCCGGTATTTTAAATCTCGAAAGACAAAAATTAGAATCAGACGGGGAAACAATTATACCGGTTGAAATGAGCGAAAATTTAAAAGTTATGTCTATTGGATTTATGCTTAACAATGAAGATGACGCATTAATATGGCGCGGTCCAATGAAAAATCAGGTCATAAAACAATTTCTTAAAGATGTCGATTGGGGCGAATTGGACTTCCTGATAATTGATTCGCCTCCCGGTACCGGTGATGAACCTCTTTCAATAATTCAGATGCTTGAAGATGCAGATGGAGCTGTTGTTGTAACCACTCCGCAAAATGTAGCAATTTCGGATGTGAGAAAAGGGATAAGTTTTTGCCGCAAGTTGAATTTGCCTGTTATCGGCGTACTTGAGAATATGAGCGGGTTTATCTGCCCGAAATGCGGAGAAGTTACGGATATTTTCAAGTCAGGTGGAGGAGAGAAAATGGCGAAAGAAATGGATGTACCTTTTCTGGGGAAAATCCCTATTGATCCGCAAATAGTTGAAGCATGTGATTCAGGAAAACCATATATAAAACATTTTAGCGAAACACAAACCGCGATAGCGTTTAAACAAGCGATTGGCCGTGCCAAACTATTTAACGATTGAAATGATTGAAACGATTGAAATGATTGAAACGATTGAAACGATTGATACGATGTTAAATCATCAGATCATTAAATCATAAAATCATTCAATAATTATTGGCACGGCTGAGGAAATTTGATTTACCCCAGCATGCGCGGGGCGCTTACGCGAGATCAAATTTATGGGTAAAATGATGATTTAATAATCTATTAACTAAACAGGAAAAAATGAAAATATTAATTATCTTTAACAGACAACCTTACGATAATACCGATGTAACATGGAATGGATTACGCCTTGCAGATAAACTTTTTGACGCGGAACAGGAAGTAAGAATTTTTTTGATGAATGATTCTGTTGATATGGCACGCGATGTTTGTAAACCTCCGTCGAATTATGATCAGGATTTATCACAAATGCTGAAAGAACTTATTTCCAAAGGCGTTTCTGTAAAAGTTTGCGGGACGTGTATGGCGCGCTGTGGAATTTACAAAAATCATCCATATTTTGAAGGGGCTGAGAAATCCACAATGCCTGCATTAGCGGAATGGGTAATCGACAGTGATAAAGTGATAAGTTTTTAATGCTAAAATTATTTATAGAAACGAAAACAACAAGAAAACACGTGCCGATAGGTACAGAATAATTAAGAAGTAATAATTTCATATTAATCGG
>JAOZNZ010000125.1 GCA_029933535.1 bacterium
CCTTCTGCCCAATTCAGATCACCAAGCTGCGGATCAATAAGAAGTTTTTTACATCCGGGTGACATAGGTTTGAAACCAAGAATATGCTCACTCAACCAGGCGGTCGGTCCGCCTGCCCACCCGTGACACAAGCTATGTCTCAAACCTTTATAACAATAATTTCCATAATCTTTATGGATATCTTTTTTGCCGTCTTGAGGAATTTCATTAATTCCGGTCGCGTTCGTCATCCAGTCTAAGTCGAAATCTTCCCAGAAAGTAGTAGCGCCCATATCGATCATACCGCCCCAATATTTTCTGATTAAGTCGAGAGCTCCCTGATAGTCCCCTGCTTTAGCGCGTGCTTCGAGGACATAATAACCATAAAAAGTAGAGACACCGTTATATGGATTTACGGCGAGAACTTCTTCATTTATTTTTTGAGGTGAATCGATTTCTGCGAGACTTTTCAGAGCATTTGCCTGTTTGTTTTCACCTGCGTCAGGATTATGCTGTTTAAGTTTTCCAATTGCCGCGCGGCATTTTCCGGCGACATTTTCTTCTTCGAGAATGCCGCATAAATAAGCACCGGCATCAAAAGCCCAGATTAGCAGCGCCTGCAAACCGGCATGAACAACTTTATCATTTCCATTAGTCGGCCAATCCAGAAATCTTGATTCGGGCAAAATTTCTGAACCGGAATCATCGATACAATTTTCAAGTAAATCAAGAAGAGACAAGAGATAATCTTTCTGTTTTTTCAAATAACCCAGATTACCTTTATAAAGATACCAATCTTTTTGAATAATTATCCACCAAAGAGAATATGAACTGATATCATTAATCCAACTTGGTATTGGTGTCTGATCTCTTGCATAATCCAGGCTTGCAGATACAATTCCATCATCATCGAAAAGCGAACAGACAACTTTTACTTCGGGATGCATATCCCCTAGCCAAACGAGTCTGTCTCTTTTAATACCGTCCCAGATATAATCCTGCATATTAAGATGAACGGTATAAGCTCCTGTATTCCAGATTTCATTTAGCCGTTCGTCATCACATACAAAATCACCCTTATATTCGAGATCTCTGTAAACAGCCACCGCGTGAATTTCTTTAATTTCAATAACTGAATCGGATTGAGGATTTTCGTTTTGGTCAATCATATCAAGACGAACGTATCTAAAGCCTGTATTTCCGAATTCAACAGTTCCGTGCCATGGGATATCCAAAATTGTATCGTGAACAGCATGATCATTATTCGGTTCATTCATTGCTTCACTTATTGATTCACCGAATCGGATTCTAATTTTAGTCAGACTGTTGGTATTAGCGCCTGAAATGATTTTCACACCGCCGTGTATTTCTTTACCGTAGTCAAGACAAATCCCGGCACCATTTTTCAGAATGCAACCTTTATCTGACCATGGGCTGGCATTATTCACGCCATTAAGTAAAAGAGCATCAGGATTTTCCAGTAATGAATTGTTTTCATTTTGCCATACAATTTGTTCAGGCAGAATATGTTTTCTAACCCGTGAATCTGAATAAATACTATTATCAATCATTTTATTAGTTGTTTTTTTGTGTTTTATCCCATCGACCTTGTGTCGATGGTTTTCAAATTTGAACCTAAAGCAGGATTTTTATTTAGATTATTCCGCGACAAAGCTGAAAATTCGTTCCACGAGAACATCGCTATGCGAGTCTCGGGATCGAGATGTCGCAGGATAAACTAAGCATACATCTTCTTGTTCGATATCGCAATGGGTTCTTTTCGCAATTTTTATGTCCACCGACACAAGGTCGGCGGGACATTTCTCTTTTCGAGTTACCTCTAATTAATGCCTGAACGAAATCTGTGTTTTGGGTTTAACGTTATTTTATAAAATCGCGCTTTTATGCCGTGCGGCATGACAATTAATACAAACAGACACCGGTAATGAAGCTATATGGCACGGTGCTGTTTCTATAAAAACATCAAGAACCGTTGTTATTCCGCCAAGCGCCTGAGCTCCCTGTCCGTTTTTATTTATTTCTTCAAGGATTTCATTTTCAAGTTTGGAATAAAAAGTATTTTGATTCCGTTCTCCAATTTTTCTCACCAGAGATTTTTTTGCCAGAAGCGGCGCGTAAGAAAAATCTCCGCCAAGTCCTATACCAATAACCATTGGCGGGCAAGCGTTTCCCCCGGAGTTAAAGACAGTTTCAACAACAAATTTCTTTACACCTTCCCTTCCGTCAGCCGGTTTTAACATTGTGCTTCTGCTCATATTTTCACAACCGCCGCCTTTTGGAACGACAGTTATTTTCATTTTATCACCTGCCACAGGAAAGATATAAATTATACCCGGAGTATTATCACCGGTATTTTTTCTTTGCAGCGGGTCAGCAACAATCGATCTTCGTAAATATCCTTTTTCAGTACCTTGTCTGATTCCCTGTTGAATTGCATCATTGAGCAATCCGCCATCAATTACAACATCAGCTCCCAGTTCAACGAATACGGTAGTGATTCCAGTATCCTGACAGATGGGGATATTTTTTTCGCGAGCGATTTCGGCATTTTGAATTATACAGTCAAGGATTTTTTGAGGTGAAGCATCCGTTTCTTTTTTTTTCGCAAGACGAAGCGCATTTTTAACATCTTCAGGCAAATTAATGCAAGAGTCGATCAATGTTTTTTCAACTGCATTAATAATGTTGTCAGTAGTAATACTTCGCATAATAGTTTTAATTTAATGATTTATTTTGTCTTAAAAATATTTGCCATAGAGAGTATGGTCGCTTATATTCACCTGCGGGAATATTAAATTCCGGCGACCAAAATTCCGGAATTAAACCGTTTTTGTTTTTATGGAGATAAAATCTTTCTACCGCTTTTATAAGCAAATTTGCAAGGCGGCGTTTACGCGATGCTTCCAATTTATCAACTTCAGCAGCATCGTACAGTATATCAGCGAATGCAACAGTTGCATCGGGAGAAAACAGGCCTGCAAAATTATTTTGCGGCGTTTGACATCCGAGTATTTTTTCTGCCATACCAATTCCCCTTGTTGCTTTTTCAGAAGATTTTCTCATAAATATTTCACCAAGCCGCAGCAATCGATGTGCTTCCTTAGCGAATGATTGATCTTCTGTTATTTTGCATGCCAAAACATTTGCTTTTGCTAATTTTACGTAAGTTAAAAGAGTTAGATTATTATCAGAAGCATATATTAATTTATTACGGAGTTTTAACAATAAGTTTTTGCCAATAGAAATGGCATCTTTATTTCCTGTCATTTTTCCTGTATTCAACAATTCAAGAACGTCATCATTAATTTTCTTAATCCCGAATTTTCCAATAATCATATCACCTGATATATTTTTATCAAGTATCCAATCGTATTCCGTGCATAAGTTTTGAGAGAAAACCGTATTGCGATCATCAGTATTTATTTTATTTGTCAAACCGGAGTATAATTCATTGATTTCATCTGAAATGGCTGAACTCCATTTTTTATTCTTTGATTCGTGGAGCAAATAAGTTTGTTCTTTCATTTCATCAGGAGTAAAAGAATTCGTACAACTAACTGACATAACAAACTTTTTAATAAGTCTCTCTTTTTCCGCGTAAACAAGCAGTGCAGGTATAACTCCAAGTTGAAGAACATCCGGCAGCAATTTTGCGACGTCAACGTTTTCAGGGATAATTTTCACAGATGATTTAACTGACAGTGATTCTTTAGATTTCAGATATTTTAATAAAGATCCCGAATGCGGTTTTACGATATCAGAAACAATATATCGGCTTTTTGTATCTCCGCTTTTTTTATCGATAAGCCACATCATATTATTTCCTTTAAAAGAGCTGTCAGGTTTTTCAAAACAAATTGACCCATGCAAACTATCCGCATAAAGAAAAGGAATTAATTGTTTTGAAATAGGAATTGGTTCATTTATTAAATTATAAAACATCCAATTAAATTTTCTTGATTGTAAAGGTGATAGTAATCTTCCAAACCTGAAACCCGGAACAATAACAGCACTATCTTCATCAGCTTCAAGATGAAAAACAGGATTGTATATTTTAGCAATTTTTATATCATTTTTAGCTGTAATTTTAGTCTCAATATTTATTTCAGACGCGTTCTTAGGACGTGAATAATGTTGTTCAATAGTTACTCCGCCGGTTTCTTTACTAAACGCCCATCCACGGATCAGGACTTTATTTTCCTGACCATCGAAATAACGAATTGTTTTAGGTGAAAATGATAAAGTTTTCACTTTATCATTCGGAATAATAACATCAAGTTTTGCAAGTTCATTTACAGCAGCTACAATTCTATATTTATTATTTTTTTTTATTGAAAATTGTATTTTTTCTATTCCTGTAAGTGCTTTAACAAATCTGATTCTTATATTATCCTGCAACCAGTCATAAGCAATCATATTGTCTTTTTTATTTACAATTATTTCCCATCCGCTATCGGTTTTTGATTTTGAGGGGAATTTATTATCGTTAAAAAGCGGTATAGTGAATTCAGTTTTCATATTTAAAAATGGCGATACCAATTCGCCCTTTAAATCAGAAATGTTTTGATGAGTACAAATCGCCCACTCAATCTCTGCCGATCCACCTGCCGGAACATCAGGAATTAACTGCACCTGATTTTCTTTATCTATAACTCCTGTTTTCTCATCAATAGAAATATTAATCACGTTGCCGGAACTACAAACATAATCTTTCCAACCTGTGTTTTTTAGAATAGCAATAACTTTAACCGGAGTACCGGCTTGCGGTTCAATCGATTTGGAAATTATTTCTGAAAATTGAATTTCCGGTATAAGAAAAACACCATCATTTTTGTCGAAGTTTGAAGAATCACTATTTCCCATTTCGGAAATTCTCCAGGTCTTACCGGAATCTATTGTTCCAAATTGCAAGTCAGAATTTTGCGTTTCATTATCAATTTTATGCAAACTAATTAACGCGGGCAAAATCAAATCAACCGGGAAAACGTCTTTTGAAGAATTGTAAGATATTTCAAATGCAATATTAACATCACCATTATTATCAATTGCGGGAACGCCTCTTAAATACACTGGTTGATTATTATTAACAATTGTTTTAAATAATTCAGTACCGTTAGCTGTTAATTTACAACAAGCGTCTTTATTATTATTCTCTGCTGAGGCAACTGCACAAATGAAAGTTATTTTTCTCTCTGCTGCAGTATTTATTTTTATCTTTACAAAAAGAGATGTACGTGATGTCCCCGGCAAGAGAGAAAGGCGAATACATTGAACAGGCTCTCCATCAATATAATGGAAAGATCTACGAGCGACAGCATCCTTGCTTAACGCAAGAGAATTAATCTCATTAACCGGATCAAAAAGTATTTTTCCTCTGAATGAATCCGCATTAACAAACAAAGCGGCAACGATAAAAAAACAAATAATAGATTTTGCCATTGTCATATTTTTGATAATGCGTTTTGTAGTGAGTTGAAAGCAGTTTCAATTTCATTTTCTGAAATAAAAGCAGAAGTCAAAAAACGAATAACCCGCTCATGAGTACAATTTATTAAAACATTGTCCGCAAGACAATTTCCAACAACAGATTTACCAGGAACATCGAGCTCAATTCCAAGCATTGCACCTGCGCCGCGGACATCGCGAATTACATTAAATTTTTGTTTCAGCTGTTCAGCTTTAAGTTTTAAAGATTTCCCAACCTGTCTTGCTTTTTCAAGACCGTTTTCTTCATCAATCACCGAAATTACTGCAAGCCCGGCAGCACAAACAAGCGGATTACCGCCGTAAGTTGAGGCATGACTACCCGGCTGCAAAACGTCAGCGACATTTTCTGCTGCAACAATTGCTCCGATAGGTACGCCACCGCCAAGTGCTTTTGCGAGAGTCATAATATCAGGTTGAACATTATAAAGTTGATATCCGAACCATTCGCCGGTTCTTGCAACACCTGTTTGCACTTCATCGAAAATAAGCAGGCAATTTTTTTCATCACATATTTCTCTAAGTTCCTGAAAATAATTTCCGGGAGCTACATTTACGCCACCTTCACCTTGAATTGGTTCGATCATAATCGCGCAAGTTTCATCATCAAGCAGTTCTTTAATTGCAGAAATATCGCCAAAAGGAACGTAAGAAAAGCCGGGGATAAGCGGTTCAAAATCTTTTCTATAGTTTTCCTGACCCGTAGCAGACAGTGCACCAAGAGTTCTGCCATGAAAAGAGTCGAGCATTGTGATGAATTTCCATTTGCCTTTGTCTTTCCCCCATTTTCTCGCTATTTTCAAAGCGCCTTCATTAGCTTCAGCACCTGAATTAGAAAAAAAGACTTTTCCCGGAAAAGAACGTTCGATAATTTTTTCCGCCAGCTGTCCCTGCAAAGGAAGCAAATAATTATTAGGTGCATGGAGTAGTTTAGCCGCTTGTTTTTGGATTGCGTTAACAACTTCAGGGTGACAATGGCCAACGATATTAACTCCCCAACCGGGATACATATCGAGATATTTCCTGCCGCTTTCTTCAGTTAGCCACGAGCCTTTTCCTTCGACAAAAGAAAGCGGCATTCTACCGACTGACGGTATGATGTAGTTATTGAATAATTGTTGAGTGCTCATATTTTGGATTTTGGATTTTGGATTTGTGATTTTGGATTGATCGCTCAATTGCGTATTACTTAGTTGATGACTTTGGGCTTTTTTTATTTTTCCTTGCTGTTATTATAGATGAAGCGAAAATTGCTGTAAGTTCATTTGCTTCTATGTAAAGTTGTTCTACAAGTTCATGTTTTAATAGTTTAGCATCCATAATCAGCTCAAGCCAGAAAGCGCTTTCATCAGCTTCTTCTTCAACGGTACCAAGCTTTGAAATGAATTCTGCTACAGACCTGCCTCGACATGATGCACGATAATTTGCGGCAACCGATGGGCCACATCTGACAATTTGATTTGCAATTGCCTGTCCTGCAGGAGTATTAGGTAATGCGTCGGCAAGTTTTAATATGCGTAACGCGAAATCTTTTGTTCTTTGTTTTAACTCACTTTCAGTCATTATATTTTGGATTTGTGATTCTGGATTTTTCTTTGCTGTTAATTAATTCAACTACAAACAGTTTTGATTTATTAAATTTAATTGTATTTTATCATTAAAATTATAATTGTCACTTGCATTACAATTCTTTAAATCCAAAATCAGAAATCTAAAATCCAAAATCAGATTATTTCTGTTCCAACTCCTTTATCGGTAAATATTTCAAGAAGGAGGCTGTGCGGTGTTTTTCCGCTGATAATATGTGTTTTGTGAACATGGTTTTTTAGCGCTTCAAGGCACGCGTCAATTTTAGGTATCATACCTCCGGAAATAATTCCATCATTTTTTAATTTCGAAATTTCATCAACTTTTATAGTTGATATCAAAGAATCTTCATCTTTAATATTCCTAAAAATTCCCCGGACATCCGTGAGATAAACAAGTTTTTCAGCAGTTAAAGATGATGCTATTTCGGATGCAACTGTGTCGGCGTTAACATTATAAACATTCCCTTCCGAATCAACACCAAGCGGAGCAATAACCGGAATTCTACCTTCAAGCATAACATCAAAAATTGGTCGAGGATTAATTCTTTGAATTTTGCCTACGAATCCCCAATCAACGTTCTCTCCTTTTTCATTTTTACCGGTAAGTTTTTTAACACGAATCATCCTACCGGTTTTCCCGGAAATCTGAGCGGCATAATGTCCAAGTGAATTAATTTTATTAACAAGCCATGAGTTTACTTCGTTAACAATTACATCTTCAACAATGTGAATTGCGTTCTCGTTCGTTACGCGTAATCCCTGAACGAATTCAGTTTTTATATTTTCTTTTTCAAGCCGTCTTGAAATATGTTTCCCACCACCGTGAACAATAATTGGCTTCATACCAACAGCGGCCATAAAAACGACATCACGAAGCACGCTTATTTCCGGGCTATCATCTTCAAGAGTTGAGCCGCCGTATTTTATAACAACGATTTTATTTTTGAACTGCTGAATATAGGGCAGAGCTTCAATCAGGACTTTAGATTTTTCGATTGCTTCTTTCATAATATATTACCACTAATTAATTTAATTTTTTTACCACGAATGAACACCGATTAACACGAATGAATACAAATTTCATTTATAATATAATATTTACTACAACAATTTTAATTAGTTTTATTTAAAAATTTCTATTATATTATTTGTGTCTATTAGTGTTCATTCGTGGTTAAATCTTATAATTAATTTAATTTTTTTACCACGAATGAACACCGATTAACACGAATGAATACA
>JAOZNZ010000126.1:0-2681 GCA_029933535.1 bacterium
CCTCAACCTAATATTTCTTCTACTACAACTTACCTGCCTGTTAGTGAAGAAGAAATTCAGATTCTCTGGGAAAATCACGCTGCTAATAATACCGCACATCAACGTTTTGCTGATGCAACAATGCATTTTACTTATCGTGTAAATTTTGATCCCCGTGGAACTTTGGATATGACAGTCGCTAACGAATATGTAATCGATGTCTCGACTGATAATTCTACCTGGACAACTATTTTCAATGCAGGTGCAGGCGCTCGTGATGTTGAAGCCATTAGTTATAACCCATTTAACGGTGATACAAGCGGAACAGGAACTACAGGTAATAATCCTACTCTTTGTCCGAATTCTGTTGATGGTATGACAAACGTAATATATGTACGTATAACTGATGCTGATACAGGTACCGGATGGGGTGGACTTGTTGCTAGCACGACAGTTACTATTATTCCGGAACCTGCAACCATTATGCTGTTTGCGATTCTTGGATTAGCAGCTTGTCGTTTCCGTAAAGTGTAATTTGATCGCTTTCGACAAGGCTTATTAAAAAAACAAGAAATATAATTATCGCCGTGCCATCAAGGTACGGCGATAATTATATAAATATGATACGATTTTGTGATATAATATTATCTGTAATAAATACTTATAATATGCGCTGTTTAATCTACACCAAAATGAAAAAATGAAAAAAACGAAAAAATTATCTGCTAAATTATTCTTAATATCATTACTCCTGTTCATTCCCGTTTTAGTACAGGCGGAACAAAAAAACTCTTCAGTTGCTAATCTGACTCAGAAATCTACAGCAAGCTCCTCCCACGTCTCCTGGACCGATCGACCGTTTTTAAACAATCCCATGGATTTCCAGTTTGCTATCGTCTCCGACAGAACAGGCGGACATCGAACCGGTGTATTTAGTAGAGCTATGCATCAGGTTAATCTCTTACAACCTGAATTTGTTATGTCCGTTGGTGATCTGATTGAAGGCGCTACAACAAATCTTGATATATTGAAAAAGGAATTTAATGAAATGGACTCATTCCTGAATACTCTGAAAATGAGGTTCTTCCGGGTGCCCGGAAATCATGATATTGGAAACAAAACAATGCTGGAAGTCTATCGCGAGCGTTATGGTTCACCGTACTATCACTTTATCTATAAAGATGTGCTGTTTCTAATTGTTTCTACAGAAGATCCTCCGGTGTCAACAATAAGTGATGCACAGGTTGAATATGTTAAGAAAGTGCTTCAGGATAATAAAAACGTAAGATGGACATGCGTTTTTATGCACGAACCTTTGTTTATGAAAGCTTATGATAAGAAAAACCAAAACTGGTTGAAAATTGAAAAAATGCTGCAAGATAGACCGTATAATTTGTTCGCAGGACACTATCACGGATATGCAAAATTCGTGAGAAACGGTCATAAATATATCCGTCTCGCAACAACAGGTGGAGCAAGTAACTTGAGTGGTGTTAAAAACGGAGCAATCGACCATGTTATGTGGGTGACAATGACTGATAAGGGACCGCTCATTGCAAATATAGCGTTAAGCGGACTGTATGATGAAGATTTAAAAGCGGGAGAATAAGCTATTCGATATTTAATTTGATTTAAGAACAAGGAACACCGATTTTTGATATTCGATTTATTTAACTTCTAAAATCTTAAATCGTTAATCCTTGTTCGATATTCATTCCGATTACCTTTCCGGTTTACCGGAATCCGGTCTCACTGAGACCGGCTACAACAACCTATTGATTTATTATAATGAAAATAAAATTAACAGCAATTTTTATATTACTTTTTAGCGCACTTTCCATACTTTCCGCTCAAAGTTATGATATCTTAAAATTTTACAATGGACACTTTGAAAAAGAAATGATTTATTGGCGGTTAATTGAAAGCCCAACCAATCTCGGCAGCACTGCGGAGATAATTACGAATAATGTATGTGAAGGAAAAAAAGCAGCAAAGCTTATATTTACTCCCAATGACGGTACTTTAGAAGAGCGTATATTTGAAACTAAAATACCAATTCATAATGGTGAAAAATATACAGCTGTTGTTATGGCAAAAAAACTTGCCGGAAATAATTTCAAACTTTTAATGACATTCGATTTTCTTGATAATCGGCAGGAGCTGATCAGTCAAAAATCTATTGATTGTATTTTGACTAAAAATTATAAACAATATAAGATAGCAGCCAAAGCTCCCGATAATGCGGTTTTTTGCAGACTGGGTTTTCAACTTAAAAATAAAAAATCAAACACTGGAGGCAGTGGTACTATTCTCCTGGACAACGCTCAGATTTTAACCGATTTTGACTTTTTAAATGCTTTCAAACCAAGAGTCATGCCGCTGACTTTGCCTTCCGATGATATTCCTGTAGCTTCTGTAAATATTACCGAAGCACCTTATTACGCGAAAAATGACGGTTCAAAAGACGTAACTAAAATCTTTCAGGATGCTATTAATGATGCTGTTGCCGCGGGAGGATATGTAATTTTTATGCCCGCGGGACATTATCGTTTTGACGGTCAGCTGCTTCTTAGGGAAAAAGTGATCTTACGCGGCGAATGGATAAATCCTGAAGAAAATGACGGTAAAGTCGAAGGAACAATTATTGATATTTACTGCGGCCGTGGAAAAGAGGATGGAATTCCGTTTCTTTCTATTGAAAG
>JAOZNZ010000126.1:2781-8311 GCA_029933535.1 bacterium
ATATTTACTGCGGCCGTGGAAAAGAGGATGGAATTCCGTTTCTTTCTATTGAAAGAGGCAGTGGAGTTAAAAACATGAGTTTCTGGTATCCTGAACAGATACTTCAAGAAAATATTCAACACTCAACAACTTGTCCCGAGGCCATAGGCGCTCGTGGAAGAAATGCTCCTAACGAAGTAACGTTGTACTCACGTTCATATCAAAGTGAAGAAAAAATCCCCAAAAATCCCACTTTAGAAAAGAGGGACTTCAATTCCCCTCCTGTTTTAGGTGGCACATCCCGAGTATTCCCTCGGGGAGGGGTGGTCGAAGACCGGGGTGGTTCACATTACTCCATCACTCCATCACTTCAAAGTACTTCGTCCCGATCAATCGGGACGCGCAGTAAATGCCGCGATCGCGGCAATATTCCTGCACTCCATACCCACGTCATCCCTTATCCCTGGACAATTCATTGCAACCCTGAAACCGGAATAGGCGACAATACATCAATTATTAATGTAACGCTTGTAAATCCATATCAGGCAATTAAGATCGGCCCGGCATGGAATGAGCTTCATTATATTAAAAATGTTTATGGTACACCTTTAAAAAAGGGTGTCAAGATGGCTTTTACAACCGATATAGGTCGTATTTATAATCTTCATTTCGGACCGAAATATTGGAGTAAATCAGGTTTAAAATCAGCACCTGCAGAAGCTTGTATTAAAAATCAGCTTCAGGAAAATGCTACAGGTATCGAGATCGGCCGTTCGGATTGGGAGTATATGTATGATGTTTCAATAGATTCATATAAAATAGGTGTTCATATATTGAAATCCGAGCGCGGGGCCCCAAATGGCGCCATTTACGGATTGAATGTTTCTAATGCTGAAATAGGCATTATGATCGATGATGTTGAATCAAGCGGTTATTTAATTACAAAATCTAATATCAGCGCTTCTTACGGTAATAAACCGTATTGCGTGTATGCCGGTAAAAATTTTAAGTCAATCGTTCAATTCAACAGCTGCACTTTCAGTGGCCAACCGGCTGAAATTATTCACAGTGACGGTCTCATATCATCGCATTTAACATTTCAAAACTGCACTTTTAAAAGCAGAAAAAATGATGATAAAAGCAATGCGGACATTAATATAAAAAGAGGAACCATTGCAGTACTTGATTCTGTTTTTGAAAAAAACTCCCTCCATTTTAATTTGGGTAAAGAAGTGATTTGTACTCAAATCCTTGATAATAAATACCCCGATAGTAAACCGATAATTAAAAACAACAGCAAAGGTAATATTATTATTTCGCAAAAACCACTTCATTGCGAAAAATTAAATGTTCAAGATTATGTCTATCCCGAAGAACCAAAACCTAAAACAAATAGTTTGTATGTTGTTACGGATTTCGGAGCTAAAAGGGACGGGATGACTGATGATACAAAAGCTATTCAAAAAGCTCTTGATTATGCCGGGAAAAACGGTGGCGGAACAGTTTATCTGCCTGCGGGACATTATAAAATATTAACTCATTTAAATGTGCCGAAAGGAGTTGAACTGCGTGGAATATGGGATGTTCCGCATCATACTGTTTCTCATGGCTCTGTTCTGCATGCTTATGAAGGAAAAAACAATGAAAATGCTACTCCGTTTATTTCTATTGAAACAGGTGCCGGCGTACGCGGATTCACAGTCTGGTACCCGGAACAGATGATTCAAAGAAATATTCCTAACGAAGTAACGCTGTACTCACGTTCATATTCAACAAGTAATATTCAATGTTCAAGTGAAATCCCCCTAAATCCCCCTTTAGGAAAGGGGGACTCCAACCACCAATCCAACAATCCATTATTCCATCAATCCACTGTTTTCCAGTATCCCTGGGCAATCAGGACAAAAGGCACGAATTGCTGGATAAAAGATGTGGCTTTGGCCAATCCTTATAAAGGCGCTGATCTTGCCTCATATAACAGTTGTAATCACTATGTTAGTTATTTATGCGGCGCACCATTAAAAACGGGAATTTTTATCAGCAAAAATTCCGGCAACGGATGGGTGGAAAGTATTCAATTTAATCCACACTACTGGGCGCGTAATCCGAATTACCCTCAACCAACCCATCCTGATATTAAAGTCATAATAGATTATCAAAGAGCACGTCTTACGGCTTTTAAATTCGGCTACTGTGAAAATGAATTCAATTTAGGGCTGTTCGTCTATGCCTCTTTAAAAGGAATGTATTTTGTAGATGATAACGGTGGATGCAACAGCGATATTTTCCTGCCGGGAATCGATACCGGAAAAAATTCTATTTTTATCGAAAAAGCAGGGGAAAGGAAAGGTCTTAACTTTATTAACAATCAACTTGTTATAGCAGGAAAAACTATTGATGCAGCGATAAAAACCACGCCTGAATTCGCAGGTAAAGCTACTTTCTTTAACACACTTGTTTGGGGTAACCATACGGCTAAAGTAACTAAAATTAACGGCAAAGGCAAAGTTATTATTCAGCAGCTTCACAGTACAATGGGGGATTTTATCATTAATGCCGGCAGCTCTGATCTTCGTAATATAGTATTAGAGCCGCGACATAAAATGAAACCGAAATTTATTTTCGGCTCAAAAGTTAAAAAGGCTTCATTAATGGCTGTTTATTCAAAAGAAGGAACTATTATTCAAAATAATGCCGGTAATAAATTAAAAGCAGAATATAATTATGTTAAATAGAGTGGTGGAGTCGTGAGTGGTTGAGTGGGGGTTGCTCGAAAAGCGTGTTATAAAATGCAAGAAAAAACGCATTATTAACAAAAATACTTTTTAAGGGTTGACTAGTTAATAAATTCTCCTACCGACCTTGCGTCGGTAGAGAAAAAAATTAGTTTCACTATCATTCCATAGATTTTAAAATCATACAATTCGTTTTTTCCTTTGCGGGCTTAGCGCCTTGACCGTGAGAATACACGTTACTTCGTTAGGCGAGAGTTCCTTATATTTTATATTTCTTGCTTTATTTTCGGTACCGCCTATAGAAGGTTCCTGTCTTTTAATCCAATTATTTTTTTCCGGAATTTTTGCTTTCCTCAATATACTTAAACTTTCCTCGCCGGTTTGTTCGTATTGCGTAGTATTAAATTGCGGATTGTAATTTACAACGGAGGAGATTTCGATGTTAGACGTTGAGCGCAAAGCATTACTTTATTAATACGTTCGAGATTCGGCGTTTTGTAAAATACAAAATCAGAAATCCAAAATCTAAAATCCAAAATAATGCCGGTTCCGGGATGCCATTCCCGATAATATCAATTTCCAATACGGCAGAACCTGCCACTGCACTATATGTACTTCCAAGCGGTGTGCCCGGATCTTCTTTTATTCCCGTTCCGTCATTTTTATTATAACCTGAGTTCTTTTGCACTAATCTTATGGACATTACACCTGATACAAGATATTCTGAATTATTGTATAACCTTGCCACACAATACTTATTCGCGTAACTTGCAACCAGGTCACCCTTTTTACCGAAAGATGCAACTCCCATTTTCGTGTAATCGGTGTCATTTGTTCCGGTCGTCGATATCCAAACTTCAAACCAGGTAAATAAGCGCAGGTCTCCCCAGCGGCTGAAAACATGTATTTCATCGATTATTTTCGGAGAGCCAAAATCATACTGTATAACTGTATCATTTTCAGGACTGAGCCCATCAGGAAAAAGACACGTTACAGCACCGTAGGAACCGGAAGCGTCTGAGTTAAATAAAGTGCCGAGATTAAAATGATTATTTGTATTACCTTTGATAAGATTAATTCTTACATCCCCGAATTGAGACAAATCATCGGGTAGAGGTTGAACCGACAGAGCGGCAGAATTATCAGCAGCTTCGTACACATTTGTTATTTCGCCGTCCAGGATTTCTAACGCTTTTTGTCGTATTTCTTCATCATTTGGATAACGATTGTAATTTTTTCTGAAATCTTCAATGAATAATTTAATGATTTCATTATAACTTTTTAAAGTGTAATAAAATAATTGCTTGCGATTTTTATCATCTATAAGCCCATAACCGCGATGCTCACCAAAATTATTTGTTTCATTGCAGTACATTTCCCAATAAAGAATAAACGGAGCGCCCCAACCCAACGCTGCGCGGCAAACGTCTTTGGAACAATTGTTTTGTATTTCCGGAGTTTCCACATTTTCCAATGCGAAACCGTATTCGCCTATAAACACGCGTTTACCGGGCACATTTTCTTTTGGCGGCATTTTTGATTCTATATAATCTAACGCGTTATAAAGAGCATTACTAACATTACCTTTATAGAGATTTATTGTATCATAACATGAATACGAAACATAATCTACATTAACAAAAGGCAAAACATTGTTCGCCATGCACTTATCGCCTTGCATGCCTTTCTGCACCAAATTCACTTCGGCATAATTGTAAATTTGAACATTTGTAAAAACAGTATTATTTTTAGCATCATCTACCGCTTGTTGACGCACGTTTAACCAATCTATCATTCCATTTACGGCTAAGTCAGTCGGTATTGCATTGGGATCATAATTCGGATGGATGTACCAATCTCCTTCCCAATGTCCGAGGAAAAAAGTTTTTCCCGAATCATTATAGCTTTGAAGTAAATGTACAGATAAATCATAAATTTCATTGTACATATTGGTAGCTTCCGACGCCGATAAACCATCTGTAAAAGCATTGTCGGCTTGTCCAAACGGATATGCCCACATAATGCAGAACGTAAAAGGCATGTCCAAAACTGCTTTAACTGACGGTTCATTACTTGCAAGTTCAATAAGCGAATGAATATTAGCATTATAAGGGATATCATAATATTGATCAATCATTGTTCGATTACTTAAAGTAAACTTTAGAATGTTTGAACCCATTTTATAAATCCGGTTCGCTGTTTCAACTAATCCGGTATCTTGAGTAAACTTGTATTTAACACCGAAAGTTTGAGTTCCGAGAATATAATTGACCCCGTTAAGATCATTATTTGTCACGGTATTCCGGATTGGAAAGCCGATTGAAGATATCAACAACAAAAAAACAATTATTCTTTTCATTTGCTTGATAATATCATAAATTAAATAAAATGTCAATTAAACTGAAAATATTTGCACAAATGGGATAGTGGTGAGTGGTGAGTGGTGAGTGGTGAGTGGTGAGTGGTGAGTGATGGAATGGGAAATCCAAAATCTAAAATCACCTAACGAAGTAACGTTGTAATCACGTTCAATCCAAAATTAAATTCCTGTCCCACAACACCTAACAACAAATACCGAATACTTCTTTATTATAATTGAAATTCGCGCAAGCACCCCGCGCATGCGGGGTTAATTTCAATTAACCGATTACTTTTCCGGTTTACGGCTGCCTTGCTGTTAATTAGAGGCCGTTCGAAAAGGGTGCAGCCGCAAAGCGGCATTAAAGTCCCCCTTATTTTAAAGGGTGTCTGGAGTTTGGATATTTTTTATCCCAACGGGATTAATTATGAAAGCCCGGGGCATCCCGGCATTCGCC
>JAOZNZ010000127.1 GCA_029933535.1 bacterium
TTTATTTCATCAATAATATGGCTTAGCAATTCAAGATGCGATTGTGACATATTCGACCTCTTGTAAGATTTTTTTACCAATATACGGACTCAGACCTTGTTTAGTCACAAGGTCATAATTATTTCCAACGTATTTTTCAATAAAATCGCATAGTTGATTAAAGCATTTATAATTATGATATTTTTCATCAAATTCAACTAATATATCATAATCACTAGAAATAGAATCATCGCCTCTTACCACCGAACCGAAAAGTCCAATTGTTTTCACTCCCATCTCCATAAGTTCATAGCGGTGAGTATGTAAAATATTATAAATGTGTTTTTTCCGATTCATATTAGATATAAGTAAAGTCACTTAATTATATTAGTTAATTAGATATAAATTTTACAAATATAGAGATTTTTTGTCAAGTATTGATTTGTAACTCAATAATATATATAATAGGAATCATGAACAAAATACAATTAATATCAGTAGTAGCGGGAGTAATTATTGTAATAATTATAGCGGCTGTTTTCATTACAAAAGATGAAGAAAACAATATTACAAAAACACAGCCGATTACCCATTTGTCTAAGCACACGAAAAAGCTTAACGCAGTAAAAGCGGCACAATCATCAACTAACTTAGTTTTTGCAGACACAAATTCCACTGATGCAGTTACCGAAGAGATTGGAAAGACTGCACCGATTAAGCGGAAAAATTTAAGTTTAATTCCGGAAGAGCTTTGTCCGATAGATAATTTTGATGTTTATGCTAATGAGGCTCTGCAGATATTCAGAAAAAATCTTTCTGATAAAGAAAAAGATGAAGCTTTACAGAAAATCGATGCCATTGGTATGCCGATGATAATGCCGGTTGTAATGTTGGCTTTGGAAGATGATAACTCCGAGATACGCGGCACAGCAATTGAAGCGATACAATCTCTTGATAATCCGTGTGTGATTCCCGCGGTAGAAAAAGCAATGGATGACAGCGAGCCTATTATTCGTCAGGATGCAATAAATGCCCTATTGAGAGTTGATGATGAAGGAGTCAACGATGCATTAATAAAAGCGATCAGCGATTCCGACGAAGATGTACGTGAAGCAGCGTTTGAAGTGATGCTTTTCCTGGAATCACCTAACATCCTTCCCGCGGCGGAGGCTGCCGCTCAAATTAACAATCCGGAAATACAGGAGCAAGCGATAAGTGTTCTTGAAGATATACCTTCTGTATCGGCTATTGACGCGATTATTAATTACGGTTTGCTAAGTGATTACGATGAAATAAGAGATACGGCATCGGCATCTCTTCAGAGTTTAACCGGAGAGAAGATAAATTCATATGACAAATGGATAGAATGGTGGGATAAAAATAAAAGTTCCTGTCCTGAAAATCTTAACGCGGGTGAATGGGCTGAATGGTGGAAGAACCGAGAGAATTAACCTAATTGATCTAATTTCTAATTAACCTAAATAATTCCCAAACGAAGAAATAAACAAAATTAGCGTATGAACGCAAACCGTTATTTCATTGGTGTATTAAATTATTGGGATTTGTTTAGAAATTTTCCTATTATTTTCCCTCAAGCTTTTTTATTTCATCGCGTAATTTTGCGGCTGTTTCATAGTCTTCATTTTCGATAGCTTTTTCAAGTTGATCTTTCAGGAAATCTATGGGCTTTCCTTGTTCAGCCGATTTAACCTGTTGTCCCGCGGCGAGGATTTCATCAGGAATCACAATAGAAGCTTTATCCATCAATTCAGCTGAAACAAAAATCGGCACACTGTTTTTCAAAGCAATAGCAATAGAATCGGATGGCCGGGCATCGAGTTGGAAAGTATCGCCGGTGGAATTTTTAAAATAAATATCAGCATAAAAAGTATTTTCTTCCATTTTAGTAATAACGACACGTGTAATTTCACCGCGTAATGAATCAACAATAGATTTAAAAGTATCGTGAGTCATTGGCCGTGGAGGTTGATCTGGATTTAGAATCATAGAAATTGCCTGTGCTTCAGCCGAGCCAACAATAATGGGGAGGCATCTTTTATCATCCATATCCTGTAGAAATACGGCGAATCCTCCCGGGTGCTGTGCCGGAGAAAAGCCGATAATTTTCACTTGAATTAAATCATTGTTCATAATAAATTAAAATTATATTTTAATTTTTGGTAATTTATGCTTGCCATCAAGCATAAATTATATCAGAAATTTGCCTAAAAGGCAAAAAGGAAATAACACAGGGCGGTGCCCTGTGTTGTTACATTCCGCCCTTTCAGGGCTTTTTACAATTTAGTAAGCTCCTTTTTAAAGCTTTCGAAATCCGGAGATTTCATTTCAAGTGTAGTAAATTGTCTTCCTATATCATCAAGAAAATGCGCATCTGATGTTCTTACAATCGGAATTTCTTTTGGGATTAAAGCTCTCCATTTCGCTTCATCACCTGAGTTAATCGACAGATCAGCCGCATCAATTTTGGCATCATCAGGCCATAAACCCAATTGGGAAAAAATACTGCTAATTGCCCGATCGACATGCGAAGCAATAACTATTCCGTCATTTGAATGAACTTTTTCTGCTATTAAATCAATTGACAGATCAGTACTTCCCACAAGAAATGCATTTTCAAAACTAATTATGTTTTCTTCCGCGTCAACAATAGGCTGATCGCCAAAATATTCGGTGTCATTTTTTCTATCAGGAAGATGACTTTTCACAAAATTACCGAAAGCGACAGCCGTGTCCACAATGCCGAACAGACATATTATATGAATTTCTTCACTCGAGGTAACTTCTGTTCCGTAATAAGCTGTGAGACCCGGGATTTTTTTTACGGCTTCACAGATTGCCGGACAATTACCAGCGGTATTATGGTCTGTTAGAGCGATAATATCCAAACCTTTTTCTTTTGCGGTCAAAGCAATTTTTTTCGGTGAACATTCAAGATTACCGCAAGGAGAAAGGCAGGAATGAATTTGAAGATCAAGACGCATTTGTGATTTTGGATTTTTGATTTGTGATTTTGGATTTTTCAATCGTTTCAATCGTTTCAATCGTTTCAATCGTTTCAATCGTTTCAATCGTTAAATAATAAATCAGTCTCTCAATCCGAGTTCATATAATTTACCAGCCAACATAAAAGTAGATTCTTCAGATGACAAGAGGGACAATTCATTTTCCTGTGCAGCGTCAATAACTGATTGATCGGGTGTTCTGCCACTTGTAATAATCACAGCAGCCAAGCCGACAAGGCTTGCGACAGCAACGATATTTTTATGTACTTGAACAGAAAGCAGAATATTACCTGCTGATGTATTGCCGACGACATCGCTTAACAGATCGGATGCAAAAGCTCCTGTTACTTCAACATCATCTGTTTTATTCAAAGATTTAAGATTTAATTTTTCAGTAAGTTGGTAGATAGTCATTTTCGCCTCGTCGGGGTTATAATTTATAAAATTATATGCTATGAATTATGTTTTGTCAAGTTAATTGCTTTACAGAAAAAGCGTATTAAAGTATAATAAGTATAGTATTTTGACCTTTGACCTTTTGAAAATCCCCCTAACCCCCTTTAGGAAAGGGGGAATAGACCTTTGACCTTTGACCTTTGACCTTAAACTTTAAACCATATTATGACAGATTGCCCTAATAAAGATCGTAATTCCCAAGACTGTAATTGCTCTTACGGCGGTTGCGACAAACATGGTATTTGCTGCGAGTGCATACGTTATCATCGCGATCGGGGAGAATTACCTGCATGTTATTTTAGTGATGACGTTGAAAAGACGTGGAATCGTTCAATATCGAATTTTATTTCTGAAAATTTATAAAATAAAATGTCTGAAAATAGTATAGAATATACAGTATCCTCGGCTTTGACGCGTACAATGCGTATCAAATTAATATTGTTATGCGCGGCCGGTTTTTTATTTTTTTTATCAGCTTTCCAGTTTTTAAGCCGGGAGTATTTACGTCATATAGGCATTCAGGCAGAGGATAAATATTATATTTCTCGAGCGAATAATTTCAAATTTCGTATCAACTTTTTTTAAAGAACTACAATTGTTCTAATATTGATCAATTAAGATTATCTGAGTTCGAACACAAAATACTTTATCCCACACCTTACTGTGATTTTTTATATGCCGGGCTATATGATTTAAATGGTTTTGTGATTTCACATCCCGACCGTTCTCAAGAAGGTTTACAAATAAACATATCGAACAGCAAGAATCTATTCCCCAGCAATATCGTACAAAATACTTCTGTGAACATTAATGGTACTATTCAAAAAGTTTGTGATATTACATTACCGTTTATTTTAAATGGAACAACTCAGGGAGTCATCAGAGCAGGTTATGTAAGAAACCGTCCTCGTCCGCCACTCCACACTGAAGTTATGGCTCGCAAAGCTATAAGATATGCTCGAATTGTATTAGTAATTTTTATTGTGTTAGCGATTGTGTTAATTTGGGCTGTATCACTTTTTCTTGAGAATAACGCGAATATGATCAGTCGCGAGCAGCAGAAGACGAATCGTCGGCAGCTTGAAATTATAGGTGCCGGAATTGTTCACGAAGTAAAAAATTCTCTTAATGGAATACGAATGAACATCCAGATGCTTCAAGATAAATTTGAGAAACTGCCGCCGGAATTAAAAGAATCTTTTTCAAAAAAAGCCGAGAGAATACAAAGAGAAGCCGGTCGGACAAGCGATATGCTCAGTGAATTTTTAACATACGCCAAACCGGGTAAATTCAATCCTTCTCCGACGAACATACCTGCATTACTACATGAAATTGCTCAATCATTTGAGCCAGAATACAAAAAAAGAAATATAGATCTCATTTGCGAATGTTCATCTGAAATGACATCAATAACTGCTGACAGTCGTCAACTTCGGCACGGAATCACGAATTTGCTTTGGAATTCACTTGAAGCAGTAGACAAAGACGGTAAAATCATACTGAAAGGTGAACTTTCAGATAACAAGGCAAAAATATCCGTTGAAGATGATGGTGGAGGAATGGATACTAAAACGGAGAAAAAATCTTTTGAGGTATTTTATTCAACAAAACCTCAAGGATCCGGACTAGGACTTTCGATAGTAAAAAAGGTGGCACTTTCCCACAGCGGAAAAGTTATAATCAACAATTATCCTGGCAAAGGATGTAAAATCACAATTACTTTCCCGGCAATAGACCACGAATGAATATAAACCACGAAAAATATAACTTAACCACTAATGAACACGAATAGACACTAATCATATAACAGAATTTTTAAAACTAAATCAATTAAAACTTTAATACAATAAATTTTTAAAAAAAATATATAAAATATTTTTTGTGGTTTTAATATCTTGATTGTGCAGTAGCACGTTACTTCGTTAACGTGGTTAAATATTATATTATAAATAAAAATGTATTAATAATTTAATGGTTAATAATGAAATTTAAAATCCTTATAGCTGAAGATGATTTAACGGGACGTGAAACTCTGGCAGAAGCGTTCGCTGATCGCGGATATAAACCGGTAACCGCGGTTAATGGAAATGACGCGCTGTCAATTCTAAAGTCTGAAGAAATAGATCTTGTGGTAACCGATCTTGTTATGCCCGGTGCAGACGGAATGCGTGTTTTAGAAGAAGCGGTGGCGATATGTCCGGTAATTCTAATCACAGCGCATGGGACAGTTGATAACGCGGTTGACGCGATGAAACTCGGCGCTTTTGATTTTGTCTCAAAACCGATTCATCTCCCACATCTGTTCGCGCTTGTTGAACGCGCGCTGCAAATGGAAACTTTAACACGCGAAAATGAAAATTTAAGAAAGCGCGTTGAAATAACTTACGATTTTGAAACAATGATTGGCCGGACAGCTGTTATGCGTTCCATTTTCGAGCAAATAAAGCTTGTAGGCCAGACTGATACAACCGTTTGTATTCTTGGTGAAAGCGGAACGGGGAAAGAGCTTGTAGCAAATGCGATACATCAACATAGCCGCCGTTCCGACGAACAGTTTATTAAAGTCAACTGTGCCGCCATTTCCGAAAATTTGCTGGAAAGCGAATTATTCGGTCATGAGAAAGGTTCGTTTACCGGTGCAATGAAACAACGTCGCGGGAGATTTGAACTTGCAGACGGAGGCACGCTTCTGCTTGACGAAATTTCTGAAATGAGTCCGGCGCTTCAAAGTAAACTATTAAGAATACTTCAGGAACAGGAATTTGAACGAGTTGGCGGAACCGAAACGTTAAAGGTGAATGTTCGAATTATTGCCGCCTCGAACGCGAATTTGCAGGAAAGAATTACCGAGGGAACTTTTCGTGAAGATTTATATTATCGAATCAGCGTTTTCCCTATTCATCTTCCCCCGTTACATGAACGTCGGGATGACATTCCGCTTCTTATCGATCATTTTTTACGCAGTCATACTGAAAAAATGAACAAAAGAATTAACGGGATTAGTGCTGACGCGCTTGAATTAATGATAAATTATGATTGGCCCGGAAATATCCGTCAACTTCAAAACGCGGTTGAAAGGTCATGCGTTATGGTATCTGAAAATCAAAGCATTGAGCCGAAGCATCTTCCGCCCGAATTAATATCTGAAAAGAACTCTCGGAATTCGGAAAATAAAATAATATCTGACGAAAGTTCAATTTTGCCGGAAAAGACGATAGATGAACTTGAAGAAATGGCCATCAGACAATCTCTTCAAAAGCATGACGGCAATCGTGCCCAAACGGCGAAAGCGTTGGACATTGGTCTTAAAACGCTTTACCGGAAGATAGAGAAGTATGAGATTGAGAATTGATCTAATTGACCTAATTAACCTAATTGATCTAAATAATGGCCCAAAACCAATATTCAAAAATAAGAACATCCTGTTTGGGATTTAGTCATTGGACTTTGGAACTTGATTAGAAATTAGGTCAATTAGAAATTAGGTTAATTTATTTTGACTTTTGACTTTTGACCTTGGAAAATCCCCCTAACCCCCTTTAGGAAAGGGGGAATAGACTTTTGACTTTTGACCTTTGACTTTTGACCTTTGACCTTTGACTTTTAACTTTAAACCTTAAACCTTAAACCCCTGCCATTTGCGGGGCAGGCTTTGACTTATGACAGAATACTGGATCCACGATCTCAGTCCAATAATTTTTAAAATTGGTCCGCTGCCGATTCGGTGGTATGGTTTAATGTATATACTTGGATTTATCGCGGCATACTTTGTTTTAAGATGGCGATTTCAAAGAGGATTTTTTAAACTAAAATCTAAAGAAGCAATTCAGGATGTGATTTTCTATGCTTTTTTAGGCGGACTTATCGGCGGGAGATTAGGCGCGTGCTTTTTTTATGAACCTTTGTATTATTTAACACATGTCTGGGAAGTCATTGCCGTTTGGCAAGGCGGAATGAGCAGTCATGGCGGTTTTGCCGGTGCGGTAATCGGTATTTATATTTATTCAAGAAAAAATAATCTTTCTACAATTTATCTTCTTGACAGTTTTGCTATTGCAGTCACACCCGGATTGTGTTTTGGAAGAATTGGGAATTTTATAAACGGAGAATTATGGGGTAAGGTAACCGATATTCCCTGGGCTGTAATTTTTCCCGCGGTAGATATGCAGCCGCGTCACCCTGTACAAATATATCAGGCTATTGCGGAAGGAATAATTCCATTTTTGATTCTTATTTGGGTTGGTAGAAAAAAACGTACTGTTGGATTACTCTCCGGATTATTTATAATAATTTATTCTATTTTAAGGATTGCAACGGAATATTTCAGAGAGAGGGCAGATGTTCTTGAAAGTCTCGGTTTATTCAACATGACAAATGGCCAGTTATACAGTATACTTTTTCTGATATTTGGCATTTGGTTTATAATTTACTCAAAACGCAAGAATGTGATTTTATGATTTTTTTATACATAAACGCAATAATTTCAGGATTTTTGCTTACATCATTATTTCCTAAATATGATTTTTGGTTTTTATCTGTTTTCGCATTAGTTCCTTATTTTGCCACATTAATTTACAAAAATAACAAGCTGAAATTATATCACGTTTTTCTATCAGCTCTTCTGCTTGGACTTACTTGGAATTTATCGTCAATATGGTGGATGAATTATGTATCACCATTAGCAACGCTTGCCCTTTCTCTTTTCGTCACTATTTTGTTAGCGATTTCAATAACAATTGGTAGTCGACTAACAATTAAAGGAGTACCTTACTGGCTTTCATTTACGGCTGCGTGGATT
>JAOZNZ010000719.1 GCA_029933535.1 bacterium
TCGTTTAGTGAACAAGGTAGTCCCCTACAAAAACACAGCGAACGTCATCGGATGAATTGTGTTGAAGTTTCTACCGGTTCATTAGGCCAGGGATTTTCTATGGCTGCCGGAATGGCTTTATCGGCAAAAAGCAATAAATATCCCTGGAGAACTTATGCGATTATTGGATGCGGTGAATGCAATGAAGGGCAAATCTGGGAAACTGCTATGGCGGCTTCGCATTTCAAATTAGATAATTTTTGCGCTATTCTGGATTATAATAAATTGCAGGTTGACGGTACTAATGATGAAGTTATGACCCTTAAACCGGTAGCTGATAAGTTCAGAAGTTTCGGTTGGGAAGTTATTGAATTAGACGGGCACAACATGACGGAAATGCTCGCTGCTTTAGAAAAAGCCAGGGAAACTAAAGGTAAACCTACTATGCTCGTTGCTCATACTATTAAAGGAAAAGGTGTGTCATTTATGGAAAATCGAGCAGAATGGCATGCAAGCGGAATTACTAAAGAACAAGAAATACAAGCATTGGAGGATATAGAAAATGATTACTAAATTACCATATAAAACTGAAAACTCTACTTTTGGAAATGTTATTTTAGAACTTGCTGAAAAAGATGACAGAATTACTGTGTTTGATGCTGATTTATCACGCGCAACGGAAACTGCAAGATTTAAAAAAGAATTCCCGGATAGATATTTCGATGTCGGAATCGCTGAAGCTAACATGGTGAGCATGGCTGCCGGGTTTGCTTTAACCGGTAAATTAACTATTTGCGGAACTTTTGCTACTTTTATTTCCAGAAGAGTTTGTGATCAAATATTTGTATCCTGCGCGCTTAATGATGCTAATATCAGACTTATCGGCGTTGAACCCGGATTGAGTTCCGGAAGAAACGGTGCGACTCATCAGGCTATTGACGATATGGCTGTTATTCGTTCGTGTCCCGGAATGACAATTATCGATCCTGCTGACGCCACAGAAATTCGCCAGATTCTTCATGCGAGTCTTGATCATCATGGACCTATGTATTTGCGAATGCTTCGCGGAGATTCGCCGATCATTTTTGATCCTGAAAAATCAGAATCTAAATGGGGAAAAGCTAAACATGTGAAATCAGGAAAAGATATTACTCTTATATGCACAGGCATCATGCTCGAAATTTGTCTTGAAGTTTGTGAATTTTTTAAGAAAGAAGGTATAGAAGTTGAGCTTCTGCACATGCCTTTCATAAAACCTTTTGATAATGAAGCTGTTATTGAATCAGCCAAAAAAACAGGTTGCGTTGTTACCGCTGAAAATCATTCAATTATTGGCGGACTTGGCAGCGCTGTTTTAGAAGCTTTGTCGGACAGTTGCCCTGTGCCGGTTACGCGAATCGGGATTAAGGATGAATTTGGAGAATGTGGCGAACCGGAATCTCTTTTCGAGAAATTCGGATTTTCTAAAAAGCATATTATTAAAGCTATCCGAAATCGATTAAATAGAGGATAATCAAAAACATTGTTTTCAATAATCCCTGCAAGGGTTTTTCAACGTAGCCCCGGGCATCCCGCTATTCGCTGGGCACGGCGCCCTGGGGAAAAATAAAAGAGAGTGTGTTCCCTGAAGGGGAACTTCAAAACTTTGGCGACCACGGACTCCGGATTACGTGGCAGGGATTTTAAATCCCCCTTACCCCCTTTAGAAAAGGGGGAATTAGTAAATTTGCCCTACAGGCAAAATAATAAAAAGAAATTCAATAAAAATTAAAAAAAGGAAAATATTATGTCAACTAAACATGTTATTCACGAATCGGAAGTAGATGCTAAACAATTACCGGGCAGAAGCCATAAAATGATTTTGCGGCCGGATAATATCGGTGCGGAAAATATGTGCTTCGGTGTTGCCGATTTTCCGGCTAACGCGCATGCGCCGGAACACGTTCACGAAAAAGAAGAAGAAATAATTTATGTATTAACCGGCGAAGGTGAAATGTATTTTGATGGAAAACCGGAACCTGTAAAACCCGGAAGCTGTGTTTTAATTCCTAAAGGGGTTGTTCACAGTATCAACAACACGAGTGATGAAGTAATGAAATTAAATTATATTTTTTCACCGCCGGTTATTCAGGG
>JAOZNZ010000720.1 GCA_029933535.1 bacterium
GTTCTCTCAATTGGAGGTAAGAAACAAATCGAATCGGTAAAAGAAAACATCTCAAAGAAAGGTCTGAAGCACGCTAATTATGAGAAAATTGAACAATATATGGCTAATTTAAACGCCAAAGAAGATGCTAAAGAGAAGCTTAGTAAATATGCGGCATTTATGAGTGGTAAATCTCCCTACCATGACGGTGTTAAGCTTACACGAGTCAAGTTTATGCGCCTAACCGGCACCCCAATTCCAGGGCGCATACTTTCAGATAAAGATATAGAAAGTTTATGCAAAAACAATCTTGAGACGATTTCTAAGGAAATGCAACACCTTACAGCAGCTTGTTTCAGATATTCATGTCATCCCGTACAACAAGGGAGTATCTCGGATGGGCAAGCTTTGCTTGATTATCTTATGGAACATGGTAAGGCAACAGTTCAGACCCAAGCAAAACTTCTATACGCAGGTTACATTGCGCAGACGGTCGGTCGTCAGGCAGATGCGATAAGGCTATATGATGAAGGGATCTGTGAGTTGGAGGAACAGAAAGCGGATGTTGATGAGATTATTGCAAACGAAAGGGCACGCGCAGCCGTCAATATTTACAATGATGATTTGGAAGGTGCTGATGTTGCTGCTGAAAAATTATTAGAAAAATATTCAAAAAATGATAAAACCAAATATTTTTGGAACAATGTGCTTGAATTATATTGGTTGAGAATAATGGGTTGGAAAGACGAAAATCCGGAGCATGCACGTGAGTTGTGCAAACAGGGATTAAAAATTAATAACGGATATGCAGTTAAAAAAGGCGATCCTTGGGATTTTAAATCGGAATACGAACGTTTATCAAAAATGCCGCGCCGAGAAAGATAACTTGCAGGCGCGGCTTAGTAAATTCTTTTCGCGAAAACGAAAAGTAATTTATGGGTAAAAGGATTTATTAAAATATAATAATGATTTTGTCATACAACGAAGTAACGCTGTACTCACGTTCATGATTTTGTATAAAAAAATAATTCTGTTTTTGCTACTCTTTTCTTTCGATGCTTTTGCATTGCCGAAAGATGATTTCGCCAACGTCTTCGAACTGGCAACACACTCCGCATGTAAGGATATAGCTAGTCAATTCCAACAATCCAATAATCCAATAATCCATCAATCCAAGCTTAAAGCTTTAAGCTCTTCTCCCTTCCCCTGGCGTTTTGAAATCACTAACGGTTACCAGGAAGGCTTTGTTTATTATGCTCTGCTCGGATACGCAAACGAATTAAGCGGTGATATTCCGTTTGCATATCGCTGTTATCAAAATTCACTTGCCTGCATAGATGAAGAAAAAGCTTTTCCATATCCATTGCCGCGTGCGGAAATTTATCTTGCTATTGGTAGAACATGTCTTTCGGCAGGTCGATATATGGACGCGAAAGATTGGCTGGACACAGCTTTTTTTGAAGCCGGTGATAACAAAAATCTTCAAGCAGCAATTGACCGAGTTGGAATTCAAAGAGCAAATGAAATTGGTGATTATCAGGAGGCAATCTTTTTGTACCAGCATCTTGAGGAGCTGGCAAAAAGTGCGAAAGTGGGAAGGTGCGAAAGTGGGAAAGTTGAACGGATTACGGATTACGGACCACGGATTACGGGCTTGACCAAACCCGAAATCGCAAACTACGCCCAAATTCTCTTCTACTCTCGCAAAGATCGTGAAGGATTTTCAAAACTACTCGAAGGGATAAGTAAATTTGGAATTGACAATGATCTTGGTGTAAAAGACCCGTTAGTTGACAAATTTTTAAACAACATAATGCGAGCTGATGATGATGAAGTAAAGTGGTTTTATGATTTATTAGGATGGGCAATAGTTGATGCGCGAGCAAAAGCGGGTGATGAAGAATATTTAGCTTTTCTCTGTAATGCGAGAACATTATTTTGTAAAGTGTATGATTTTTTAAATCATGAGGACGATTTAAAAAAGGTTAAGAAGAGAATTGATGAGGTTAGGAGGCAGATTGCTGATGGATATGATGTGTTTGGAAAGGAATCGAGGTCCGAAGTCCGAAGTCCGAGGTCCGTGAAGAAAAGAAAGAGCAAGACGACGTTGTTCAGCAAATCCGGAGAAATGG
>JAOZNZ010000721.1 GCA_029933535.1 bacterium
GATTTGATTTTTCATTTCGTAAGCGGTTTTTCTTAGTAAACCGTAAGAAGTAAATAAGACGAAAGCTGAACCGTCTGTTATTCTCAGCAGTGACATAACTGCTTCTTTTAATGAATGACCATTAACATTGCTTTCGTCTCCTCGAGCATAAAAGGAAGTATCAACATCTTTTGGAATAACGAGAGCCGCCTGAGATTTATAATCAAAAGGGGTTTTAAGAATTAGTTCCTGAACATCTTTTTTGTTTTTTTCATCAGGCAATTTTTTTTGAGCTTCCCTGAATTTATCAAGCCCTATTCTTGATTCCCAAAAGTTGAACTTCTGTCTTGAGGTAAGCGTTGCCGAAGTCATGATTATAGTCGAAAATTTTTCGTAAACCGATTTTATCATTGATTCAGAAATATCTAAAGGAGCGCGATTTACACTCGAAATTATAAATGTATCGTTTATCCGCGCTTCAAGCCAGTTAACAAAATCTCCGTTTTGTTCTTTACAAACTGCTTCTATCACTTCAATAAATAAACCGAGTTTTTCGATTTGAGATTTAACAATTTTTAATTCGCCGTCAACTTTATCATCTTCTATTGGCAATTTATTTATATCCCTTGCTATTCTTGATAATTTAACAATAAATTTCCGCATATCCGATGTGAGGGATAAAAGCAGAGAATTAATCGATTTCCAAAGTTCACCTTCACGACGTTCGTCAGTTAATCTAAACTGAATATTTCTTTTTTCTCCCGGGAATTCGTCAATGAGTTTTTCGGCAATGATTTTAAAAGAATCGCTGATAGAAAAACGTAAAGCCGGGACTTTTGAATTAGCAAATTCCAGCAACTCAGCAAGCAGCATCTCAATTGTTTTTTCTTTTCCGCATTTGTTTTTGCAATTCATTAATCGTGTACTGAGAAGGACTAACGCACCGGTATTACTTTTATTGTTTTTGCGGTATAGTAAATTTAAAGTTCTTAAACACATCGACCTGGAAACCATATTACCAAAATGCTTTGTCGCTACTTCTTCAATATTATGTGCTTCATCAAATATAATTCTTGAATAATTAGGCAGAATTGTCGCGTCGGAATAAGCTCCTGTTTCGGCTCTGATTGCAATATCTGAAAATAAAAGTGCGTGATTTGTAACAAGAATTTGAGCGTAAGCTGCCGCCCGGCGGGCTTTAGTCACAAAACAGTCTTTGAAAAAAGGGCATCGGGCTCGAATACACGTTTCGCCGGTAGCGTGAACTTTTTCCCATACGTTTCGTTTTGGAACAAAATTCAAATCTGAATGGTCACCTGTTTTTGTTACAAATGCCCAGTCAATCAATTGCTGCAATTCTATAGATTCGTCATCTTCGAACAACTCGGCTTCTTCTTCTATCATATTACATTTGCGCAAACAAATATAATTATTTCTACCTTTTACAAGAACGGCTTTAAAGTCTTTTGGAAGAAGTTTGTTCACAACAGGAAGATCTTTGTGAAGAATTTGCTCCTGCAAGTTTATCGTGTGAGTCGATATGACCACCCGTTCCTCGTTCTTTAATGCCCATGCTACCGATGGAAGAAGATATGCTAAAGTTTTTCCTGTACCGGTTCCCGCCTCAACAACAGATATTTTATTAAAATTAAACGCTTCGGTAACTCTTGCCATCATCATTCGCTGCTCATCACGCTCTTCGTAATTCTCTAAAATATTTGACAGCGGTCCATCAGTATCAAACAATTTCTGCATTCTTTCGTTTGAAATTGGAGATAATTTTGGCGGCTGCATAGGCTCGACAAGAACATAAATCTGACGCACTTCATTGTCTATTATATATGAAGCAACTCCTGATCGCGCGGCAATTGAGGAAACTTCCACATCTGCATCAGATGGCTCGATTTTGCCCGCAGGATGATTATGAATAAATACATCGCCGTAATTCGCAAGATGGATTACAGCGGCAACTGATGAATCTGAACCCCTGGCAATAACATCAATTTTTGTTACCAAATCGCCATCGCTGATGCGGCCGATAAAAAGCACTTCCCGTCCTTCGGCGTCATTTATTGCGCTACGCAATTCCGAGATGGAATTGTTAGTTATGTATTTATTAATATCGGGCATT
>JAOZNZ010000128.1 GCA_029933535.1 bacterium
TGTATCCACGACGGCGAATTCCTGCAATTGTCGGCATTCTCGGGTCATCCCATCCATTTATAAGTCCTTTTTCAATAAGCATGGATAATTTCCGCTTCGCGAGAATAGTGTTCGTGATGTTTAATCGCGCAAACTCTATCTGACGGGGATGATGTATTCCTAACTGCTCAATAAACCAATTGTACAAAGGACGGTGATTCTCGAATTCAAGCGAACAAAGAGAATAAGTAATTCCTTCAATTGAATCTTCCAAACCATGCGCCCAGTCGTACATTGGATATATACACCATTTATCTCCGGCGCGATGATGATTGGCATGAAGAATTCTGTACATTATAGGATCGCGCAAATTTATATTATGCGCTGCCATATCAATTTTCGCGCGTAAAACTTTTTCACCATCGGGGAATTCACCCGACCGCATTTTTTCAAATAGTTCAAGATTTTCTTCGACAGAACGATTGCGATATGGACTTTCTTTACCGGGAGCTGTCAGTGTACCTCTGTACTCTCGAATTTCATCACCTGAAAGGTCATCGACATAAGCCGCGCCATTTTTTATAAGCTGCACGGCATATTCGTACATTTGTTCAAAATAATCTGAAGCATAATACAAATGCTCGTCCCAGTCAAATCCCAGCCAGCGGACATCTTCAAGAATTGACTGTACAAATTCGTCTTCTTCTTTCACCGGATTTGTATCGTCAAACCGCATGTGGCATTTTCCGTTATATTTTTCCGCGATACCGAAATCAATACATATTGCTTTTGCGTGTCCGATATGCAGATATCCGTTAGGTTCAGGCGGAAACCGGGTAACAATACTGCCGTTATATTTATTGTTTTTCAAATCCTCTTCAATAATCAGCTCTATAAAGTTTGAAGCTGATGTTTCTGTTTCATTTTTTTCAGACATTTTTACTCCTTATATTTTATGATGATATTATACCAGAAACGATTACCTTATTCAATTGTATTTTTCGCGCCTCATTTTTATCCCATCGACCTTGTGTCATGTCAAGTTTGTAATGATATATAGCAAACACAAATGTGGCTGCAAGCGAGGCACGAGCTTGTGGACTCCACCGGCTCGCTCCGCTCTCCGGCAGCTACATCCTTTTTGATAACTTTACAGCGTTGACATGACACTAGTGCGTCATATCCAACAAACACCGATTCACAAATATTGACCATCGATAACTCAGGTACGTTGTCCCGATTCCGTATCGGGACAATTGCTTCACAAAAATATTTTTGTGAAAAGTTATAAAATTAATTATTGACAAACAACCTGTTTGGTGTCCAAACAGGCTACCTTTTCAAGCGACAGAAAATAACGGTTGTAATTAAAAAAACCGTGAAAAAGCATCGCTTTTCCACGGTCTTAGAAATTAATGACTTCTCAGAAAAATTATTTCCTGAATCTTCTGTATAATCCTAATATAATTAACAAAATCCCCGCAAATATTCCCGGCTCGGGAACATTATGGAAAACAGATACATCACTGCTGTGTTCAGGCTCAGGATACGGAACTCCCGTATCACCAACTAAAATCTCAATCCAATCACTGACTTTTAATGATGTCGTGCGGTTAAGTAGAACATCATCATGTGTCGCAAAGGAACTTTCAATAACATTATAACGCGGGTCGCCCGGTTGCAAACCTGTAATAATTTGAAATGACATAACTCTGGTCTTAGAGGCGCCCTGAGCAATATCACCGAAATCCCATGTGGGAACATGAAAATCTCCAAATGGTTGCGGCGCTTCAAGATCTTCTGTCCAGCAGTACCAGGCAAGCTGATCATGGTTCAAAGCTTCGATATAATCGGGAAACGGGTCGAAATATGGCGGTAGAAAAGGCGCTGGAAAAGGCACACTCAAATCAACAGAAAATTCCGCTGTTAACTTTACATCAAGAAGCGGTCCTTCAAATTTCTGGTCTTCAATACCATTGAATGCCCGTTGCTCACCATGACTGTTGGCGCCGGCTGCCCATGGCGATAGCGCGGGAATATCATTACTTATAGTTGCAGTAATATCAAATGCCAGAATTGGACCTCCGCCTCCACCTACGACTGCGGATACATATCCATAAATAGCAAAGAAACTTGCGTTCCCTCCACCAAAATTAGGATCTACATTATCATAAAATTCATGCGTCCGGTTTTCATAAATACTGCGTGTCGCTCTGTCTACAAACCACTGGCCGGCTTTTGCATGCGGATCGCCTGTCGGGTATAACGGCGGAAGTGGAATCCCAGGACCTGTCCAACTTGGATCGGGTGTTACCGGAGGTTTAATTATTGTTAATGACGGCGCGGCAAAAGAAATCTGAATTGCCAAAACAGAGATTAGAACAGAGCATATCAAAGTGATTTTTTTCATGAGTGTCTCCTTACGGTAGTTAAAAATTAAAATAATTGTATTAACATTTGAAACTGATATTTCAATTTCATTTCTCCTCTTTGATAGTATATTATACCAGAAATGTTTTTCATATTCAATAAAGTAACCAAAGCATCTTGCTTTGGATTTTAGTTGAAGTAAGACGCACTCTTGACCCGCGTATGCAGGGTTCCTAGTGCGTCATATCCAACAAACACCGATTCACAAATGTTGACCATCGATAACTCAGTTGATTATTTAAATTTTCCCTTAACTTAGCGCTTATGGGACAACGCCCTGTAGGAGCATAATGACCTAATGAGTACAAACTGCGCTACATTAAAAAGACCGCAGAAAAGCATCGCTTTTCCACGGTCTTAGAAATTAATGACTTCTCAGAAAAATTATTTCCTGAATCTTCTGTATAATCCTAATATAATCAACAAAATCCCCGCAAATATTCCCGGCTCGGGAATATTATGGAATACCGATACATCACTGCTGCGGCCGATTTCAGGATACGGTACGCCCGTGTCACCAAATAAATCTTCTATCCATTCACTGATTTTCAATGATGTCGTTCGGTTAAGAAAAATGTCATCACCGGTTTCAAAAGAACTTTGAATAACAAAGTAGCGCGGGTCAGGTGGCATCAGACCTGCCGGAATTCGAAATGTCATAACTCTGGTCTTAGAGCTTCCCTGTGCAATATCACCGAAATCCCAGGTCGGTACATGAAAATCACCCCACGGAATTAAATCTTCAGGATTTTCCTGTGCCCAGCAGTACCAGGCAAGCTGATCATGGTTTTCAGCTTCAATATGAGCTTCTGGATACTGATCAAAATATGGCGGTGTCCATTGTGCAGGAGGAGGTACTAAAGGATCAATAGAAAATTCCGCTGTGAGTTTTACATCAAGAAGCGGCCCCTCAAATTTCTGATCATCCATACTAGTGAATGCTCGTTGCTCGCCATGACTGTTGTCACCGGGAGCCCATGGTGATAGTGCGGGAATATCATTACTTATAGTTGCAGTAATATCAAATCCCAGAATTGGTGTTCCTGGACCTCCCCAAATTATTTGGGACACATATCCATAAATAGCAAAGAAACTTGCGTATCCACCGCCAAAAGTAGAAGAAGCATCGTTATGAACATTATCATAAAATTCATGTGTCCTGTTTTCATATTCGCCGGTTAGCTTGTCTAAAAACCACTGACCTAATTCTGCATGTGGATCGCCACCTATTGCAGGTGGTGGAAGAGGTATTCCCGGACCTGTCCAGCTTGGTACGGGTGTTACCGGCGGTTTAATTATTTTTAATGACGGCGCGGCAAAAGAGAGCTGAATTGCCAAAATAGAGATTAGAATTGAGAATAGTAAAGTGATTTTTTTCATGCGAACCTCCTTGCTTTAATTAAAATTACTAATTTAATAAGTAAATCTAACGCATTAATATTATATCATGGATATAGTTAAAAAGCAAGCGTTCATTTTCACGCATATAAGTATTTTCCTTGTTCGCACGGCAGGGAGCTACGCGCAACGTCTATTTTAAGATGATTTGAGTAGTTTTTAAGAAACAACTAAATTGCCTATATTTATACTTGTGTTCAACATATTTTGTCCCAATTTCGGCGACTAAATCAAAAGATTATAAATT
The DNA here is from genome assembly GCA_029933535.1 of bacterium. GTDB lineage: Bacteria > Auribacterota > UBA3054 > UBA3054 > B51-G9 > B51-G9. The sequence continues at coordinate 4,055 of JAOZNZ010000128.1, forward strand.
ATTAATAATGCTTATCGTGTTTTAATGTTTATTGATTATGCACCAAAGCCGGTAAAATTAAAAAGATTGATTTAGCCGCAAGGGCTATCCCCGGCACGCCACGAACTACGTTATAAAAGACTTGGCGTATATATACGCCTGCGCCTTCCAAGCCTTGTTCGTGGCATACTGGGAATAGTCGCCGGAATTGGGTTTTGTTTTCCCACTTGATTTTAAAATACACTTTTGATATAATCTCTGCTCGTTGGGATAGTAGTAATATTATTTCAACATATATCATGACGGGCCGTTAGCTCAGCTGGCAGAGCATCTGACTTTTAATCAGAGGGTCGCTGGTTCAAATCCAGCACGGCTCACCATGATTTTTATATTTGAATAAAGACTATACGACCCCATCGTCTAGTCAGGTCAGGACACCGGGTTTTCATCCCGACAACAGGGGTTCGAATCCCCTTGGGGTCGCCATATTAAAACCCCTTGAATCACCAGCTTTTAAGCAGTGTTCAAGGGGTTTTCTCATTCTACAGGTTATCATACAACCGAATTGCACCCCAGAGGGAACCCGGATTTCAAATCTGCTTTTATTCTATTTCCTGTTTCTTAAATTCCTTGGATATTTCCATTGTGAATTTTTTGATTTCCTGAATATTTCGTTTTGCTTTTTTGAAACAGTACCGGAACAAGTAAAATCCTCGGAGCGTTTTTATTTTGCCGGATAGTGGAAATCCTCGCCGTGAATTTTAGTTTTTAAAAAAAGAATCAAGGGGTATAGATGAGATGTAGAGTGCCAAACTGCGAAACAAGTAAGCGGTGGTAGGCTATAACGTTTTATTGACCTGTAGAGCAACATCAGCAGCGGATTTGTCCGGTAATTGGATTATTTTATTAACATTCTCTAGGTATTCTATTGACATTCTATTAAAATTTCAACGATTATTTCATTACTTTTTTCCGAGAGAATATTTTGTCCATCTATTTGCCTTTAAACAAAAATTTGAGAATTTCTAAAACATTTATCCCGTAATTATCCCGTAATTATCCCGTGTTTTTTTCTGTTTAGGTTGCATCGGGTATCATGTGTGGTATCATAGTCGGCAACTTCCCCACTTACTTCCCCGGTAGGTTGTCCGGTAACTTGTCCGGCACGCCATATTGTCAAGTATCTTGTGTAGAATACTTGACTTTTAATTCTAAACCTTTTGCAGTTAGTCTGTATTTCTGTTTAGGATGATTTGGTGTGTCAGGATAAGTCATTTCTATTACACCTGCTTCAATTGAGGGTGATAGATAGTTATCTATAAAGAATTCTCTGTGTTTAAGCCCTAATATTTTTTGAATTTCAGACCTTTTCATTTCTCCATTCATTGCTACAATTACTCTTCTAATTTGTTCAGCAACTTCATCACTAACTTCCCCAATAGGTTGTCCAGTAACTTGTCCAGTAACTTGTCCGTTAGGTTGTCCGTTAGGTTGTCCGGTAGGTTGTCCGGTTCGCCATATAATAATTCTAAAACCGTCTTCCAAACGATATTCAGGTTCTGATAAACCTGCTTCTTTGCATAAGCGAATCATGTCCCTGGTACCGCTGCCAATTCGCTCAATATATCCTGCAAGGTACATTGCTTCAGCAATTAAGGGATTTGCCGGAAATGACCCATGAGCGACCCGCAGTTTTGATAAAGTAAGTTCTGGTGGTAAAGTACCCGGATTCCATACCTCAAGTCTGTCTTTAAACAGCATTACCTGAACACTTCCGTTGCTTGTATAATCCCGATGAGCAACCGCGTTTACAATTGCTTCGGTAACGACAGCTTGCGGGATTTCATATTCAACCGGAACAACTACACTTGATTCTCGTGAGCCAACACTCAAATCTATTTTTGAAAGAACAAAATCTACAGCCTGATCAACCAACTGAAAGACATTACCTTTATAAATCTGATAAGAAGGAATAGGTTTTACAACATCGTAACCATGAAAACGGGCGCATTTTATTTCCGAACTTATAAAATAATGTTGTGGCTTTTTACCAAATAAAAGTTGTGCCGCATTGGTCGGTTTGCCATTCTTTAATAAATCAAGATGAGTTAGTATTTCTTTGACCGGTGTTTGTTCCGATAAAGAAAATCCTCTTTTCGCTTTGGCTTCTCTAACGAACTGAACAATTTTTTCTTTGTCAATATCGTCTAAACTTGATTCGGCAGATGTTGCGGCATCGAAAGGTCCGGTTCTTAAATATTCTTTTTCTTCCAAATAATTTATTAAAGAAGCATAAACAAAAGTTTTTAATTCTGCCGAAACTGTAAATTTCTTTCTTATTACTTCCTGCTCTGCTTTTTTTATTAATGATAATTCTTTTGGGTGCCGTTCTGTTGATGGATTTGTTGATATGAATATCAATCGGGTTTTATTTAAACTTGCCGCTAAATTATATTCATGTTCAGTTGGTGATATTCCTTTGTCATCTTCGTTTCCGTATTCTTTCCCAAAAATCCCTATGTATATATCGCAAACAGATACTTCATCAAGATATAAGTCATCCGGTTTACGACTTAATGCTGACACTTTTTCAAAAATAAAAGGGGCGAAAAATAGTCCGAGCAATGCGTCTTCCATAAGATAATCAAACAGCATTTTACGTTCTTTGGCAAACTCTGATTGCACGCTGCTTATAAAAATTTTTATTTTTTTCATACTAACCTTATTTTTCCGGTTAAAAGGTTTTGCATCAATCCTTGTTTCAACTCTTTATATTTTGATATTTTTTTTTCTAATAATTCTATTTCTAAATCCATGTCGGATAAAATTGCAGCAATGCGGATTTGCTCTGTTTGAGTAGGAACTTTTATTTCTAAATGTTGAAACTCACCAATCCAATGTCGTTTATGATCTCCTAAGGGAAAATCAATTAGTTGCATTATTTCATAAACAAACCTTAAATTAACGCACTCGTTTTTAGGGTTTAGAATTTTCATTGCTGATGATTTTGCTTTAAAAGGAAAATCAACAAACTTTGTTGCTGTAGTGAAATCATCAAATATAATTACAGGAAAATCTTCGAATATGCCTTTTTTTTCATTTGTTAAACCTAAAACGAAAGTTTTCCCTGCAGTTAAAACAGGTATATCATAATTATCATTATATTTAGTATCAGTAACCAAATATTTAGTTGGTTGTTCATAAACTAAATATTGACCCAGTATTTTCGTTTCCCAATCTTTTTTAGAAGTAAGGAGTTTTTGCATTGCGCCTTTTTTTATCAAGCGTTTTTTGGTAATCTTTTTTTCGATGGATTGTATTAAATTGTCCGTGTCGAATAAAACTTCCGCTATCGCTTTTTGTTCAGGACGTGGTGGAAGAGGGAAACAAAAATTAACAAAATTCTTTTGATACAAGTGGTTTATAGTAGAACCAGCAACAAGTTCGTTTAGGAAAATTGAAAAAAAACTAGAATTGAACACATAAAATAAAAATCTTGGGATATAATTGTTTCTTTTGGCACGAATAACAAATACACCACTATTTAATGTTGCTGGTAAAGTAATATTATTAATATATGCAATTTTACCAATTGTACCATCTTTTGTTATTAAAATATCTTCTTTTTTTAATTGAATATTTATATCTTGTGTATATCTTATTTTTTCGACATAATGGCACATCTCCCATTTGATTTTTCCATTATCAAAATCAGTGCCAGTGACTAAATAGTAATTGCCATTGTTTAAATATTCAGAAGTAGTTAAACCTTGCCAGCCGATTCTTGCTTTTAATGTAGATGTATCATCAATATTCTTCACCTCCCACTCCACTGGAATAACGCCGATTTCTGTTTTTTTATAACCTTTTTTCACTTGCGTGTAATTATCATTTATTTTTAATTTATCGTTCATAATTTTCAATCAATATTTTTCCCACGAGACGCTTTGCGCTCGGGACATGTTGTCGATTGCAACCGACAATTTTTGTCGATTGTTTTGCGCCATACCACAACATAAATAATTTAAGACTTCGATTTTCAATCAACATTTTTGGTCGATGACCATGCGAAAATACGCATGCTGAAAGTCCGCCTATGGAGGGATTATTTCATTAGGCAAACCCCATTTTTTCAAGATGAGAATTTACCTTGCTCTCGACTTCGACAAGCTCAGCCTCCAATTGCGGTAC
>JAOZNZ010000129.1 GCA_029933535.1 bacterium
TTCGACTTTTTAAATCAAAATGAATTAACCACCCCTCCCTTCGTGCCCCCCTCCCCGAGGGAATACTCGGGATGTGTCACCTAAAACAGGAGGGGAATTTTTCTATGGACACAATGGACATTATGGACATTTTTCCAATAATCCAATTATGTGGACACCAACAAGAATATTCGTTGGGGACCTTTCAATGGTCTTGACTTCAAATATTTTTTATGTTATAATTCGTAACGTTACGAAAGTTTTCAGTTTTTGTATAAATCCGGTAAGCAAATTGGCGTTAAATTCCCCCTTCCCCCTTTAGGGGGAATTGTTTTAGCCTATTTTCATGCTAAAACCTAAATATTGTATGATTTTAAAATAAAATAAAGTATGCTTTCATTAAAACAAACACCTGAACCTAACGAAGAATTTATTCGCTATTGCGGCGATTTGATTACTTTTTCGTTAAAAGTTTCTTCACCGCAAAACGGTGAAGCATTTTTGAGAACCAATATCGGCAACGCTAAAATTCGGCGCAAAGAAATTATTGATCGTGTTGAAAAAGATAAACCGCTGTTAGATGCCGACTGGCATGACATTAAAATGACCCAAACCGGCGAATGCGAATTTTCTATATCTTTGCCTTTGCTGGAAACAGGAATTTTTGCCGCAAAGGCTTTTTTTAAAGACCCCGGCAAAGAAAAAATCTTATGGCCGGAAGGCAATAACGTTAAAATCAAAGTTGAGCCTGCAGATACAGTTGCCGTTAATACGGTTTACACAGCTTTTGTACGGCAATTTATTAATGCAGGGCTGGCCGCCCCGCGTTCCCCGGGAACTTTCCGGAATCTTATTAAAGAACTTGACCATATAACCGGCGAGCTCGGTTTCAAAAACATTCAATTACTGCCCATTCATCCTGTTCCAACTTCATTCGCGAAAATGGGGACTTACGGTAGCCCTTTCGCTGTACTTGATTTGAAAAATGTTAATCCGGCTTATGCTGAATTTGATACAAGTGCAACTCCATTGCAGCAGTTTGGAGAATTAGTTGACGCAATTCATTTACGTTCCGCGAAAATATTTTTGGATATTCCGATAAATCATACAGGATGGGCTTCGTGGCTGCAAATTCATTTCCCCGAATGGTTTGTTAAAAATCCTGACGGAACTTTTAAATCTCCGGGCGCATGGGGAGTTACATGGGAAGATCTTTCTGAACTTGATTACAAACATAAAGGGTTATGGGAACGAATGGCCGGAGTTTTTTTGTTTTGGTGCAAAAGAGGAGTTGACGGTTTTCGATGCGATGCCGGGTATATGATACCACAACCTGTTTGGGAATATATTACAGCAAAAGTTCGTGAAAAATTTCCCGACACAATTTTTATGCTTGAAGGTCTGGGCGGAAAGATTTCCGTAACCGAAAATCTGCTTTACGAGGCTGATTTAGATTGGGCTTATTCAGAACTTTTTCAAAATTATGATCGTTCGCAAATAGAAAATTATTTGCCAAACTGCATTGCACGTTCCGAAAAAAAAGGATTGCAAATCCATTTCGCGGAAACTCACGATAATAGCCGGCTCGCAGCAAAGTCAAAATGTTACTCGAAACTGCGAACAGGTATAGCCGCTCTTTTTTCTCAAAACGGTGCTTTTGGGATTACCGCCGGTGTAGAATGGTTTGCAACGGAAAAGATTGATGTTCATGAATTGAATGAATTAAATTGGGGATCAGAAGACAATCAAATTGGATTTATAAAAAGATTAAATGAAATATTAATGACAGAACCGGCATTTTTTGCCGGCGCAAAGCTTCGAATGATTCAGCATGGAAATCACAACGGAATTGTTTTGCTGCGCCAAACGGAAAACGAGAGTGATACTATTTTAATAGTCGCAAATCTGGATGATGAGAATGAAGGTTTTATTTCATGGCGATCAGAATATTTTCCTGAGGAAGAACTTTTTGATTTAATTTCGGAAGAAAAATTAATCACAAAAAATAATGACAGCCTGTTTGGAATTCAAACCAAACCGGGTGAAGTTTTTTGCTTAGCTAACGTTGCGCGGACGTCCTCGTCCGCGATTTATCACGCTAAAGCTGTGAACTCCAACAAGAATCGCGAAGCTATTGGAGGGACGCTGCTGCGACCGGCGCATGCTGATTCCTCAGCGTCCTTAAAACCGCGCGACGTTATTTCAGATCAGAAATTCAAAACCAAAGCTCTTGAGATTGTTGAATACCACCCCGCTCTTCGAGCACCCCTCCTCATTAAGGAGGGGAATTTTCAATCGACAAAATATGTTGATTGCGACCAACAAAAAATTCCCCCTACCCACTCCCGATGTAAAACCGGGATGTTCCACTTTAAAAAAGGGGGATTATCAAATGAACTTCGTGAGAATCCCACGGGATTTTGCTCACAATCGCGAAATCTTCCTGAACCTTTGTGCGTTACCAACTGGAAATATCCTCAAGATTTAAAGCGCAAAGTTGTAGTTCCAAGCTCTCATTTTTTATATTTGCAATCGGAAAACCCGTTTAATGTAAAAGTTTTTGATAAAGGAAAAATAATAAAATGCGAAAACAGTTTGCCCGGAAAGACCAATTTTATTTTACTGACTCCGGATACTTTTCCGGATAGCAAAGAATATTTTCTCAATTTAACTTTTTATAATAACAATAAAGTTGAACATCACGAATGTAGAATTCTTGCTGCTGCTTCTGATAACGAACTAAAATTAAAGTCACGTTATTCAAAAAATGAAGTTTTAAGAAAAAATGCTTACGCGCTGTTAACAAACGGCAGAGGTGGAATGGCGCAAATTCGCGGTGAATGGGGAGTTCTGAAAAGCAAGTACGATTCTTTTCTCGCAGCTAACATTCATCCTGATTGCCCGGTTGACAGACATATTTTATTCACCCGGTGCCGAGGGTGGATTGTTTCCAGCGATTACAGTTGCGAAATAAGCATTAACAATTTAAAGTCATTTGAAAAAATTTCAAACAATTGTGCGAAATGGAGTTTTTGCCTTCCGATTGGACAGGGTAAAACAGTTGATTTAGATATTTCTCTCGAAATGGTTGAAGGTGAAAATGTTTCAGTCGTCAAATTTTGTCGATTGAAGTCACCCTTATTAAAGGGGGATAAAGGGGGACCTTTACCGATTAAAATCATTGTTCGTCCCGATATTGAGAACAGAAATTTTCATCACGTAACAAAAGCTTATACCGGTTTGGAAGAAGAATATCCTGCAGCGATAAGATCTGAGAAAAAAAGTTTTACCTTCTCACCGCCTGAAAATCCGGAATTTAAAATGTCAGCGTCAAAAGGTAAATTTATTTACGAACCTGAATGGCAGTATATGGTTCCCCTTACCGAAGAAGAAGAACGCGGTTTGGAAGATCATACAGATTTATTCAGCCCCGGGTATTTTTCTTTCGGGCTTAGTGAAGGAGAATCGGTGGAGTTATTAGCGCGGGCGATTGGAACGATTGAAACGATTGATACGATTGAAAATCACCACCCCGCCCTTCGGGCACCCCTCCTTGAAAAGGAGGGGAATAATTCCCCCTTTTTTAAAGGGGGTGAGGGGGATTTTCTTAGAAATTCCATCAAGCAATTTATTGTTAAGCGGGATGATTCGTTAACAGTAATTGCGGGTTATCCGTGGTTTTTGGATTGGGGTCGCGACACTTTAATAGCTTTAAGAGGAATCATTTCAGCAGGATTCATTTCCAAATCTGAAGAAATTTTAAAACAATTTGCCAGATTTGAAAAAAACGGAACTTTGCCGAATATGATTCGTGGAACCGATCAATCGAATCGCGACACAACCGATGCACCGTTATGGTTTTCTGTTGCGTGTTCTGATTTTATAAATGCTACAGACAACGCAAACTTTATAAACAAAGATTGCGGTGGCAGAACTATAAAAGATGTTCTCAAATCTATTATCGAAAACTACATCAAAGGCACGCCGAACGGAATAAAAATGGATACCGAAAGCGGATTAATTTATAGTCCGTCTCATTTCACCTGGATGGACACAAATTATCCTGCGGGAACACCGCGACAAGGATATCCGATAGAAATCCAGGCGTTATGGTTTTCTGCTTTAGATTTTTATTTTCAAATCAGCGGTGAAGAAAAATACAAAAATCTTTCCCAACAAGTTAGTAATTCAATTTCTGAATTGTTTACTAAAAGTCAAAACGATTGCCTTTCAGATTGCTTGCACGCGGAACCTGGAATTTCTGCTCGATTTGCCGAAGCTGATGATGCTGTTCGCTCGAATCAATTATTTGCAATAACATTAGGAGCAGTAAAAGACAAAGAGTTATGTGAGAAAATCATTATAGCATCTGAACAGTTATTAATTCCCGGCGCGATAAGAAGTCTGGCAGATTTGCCTGTAACCCGACCGTTACCGGTTTATAGAGACGACGAACTTTTGAATGATCCGGAAAATCCTTATTTCGGAAAATATTCCGGGGATGAAGACACTCGCAGGAAGCCGGCATATCATAACGGAACGTCGTGGACCTGGCCATTTCCCTCTTATGCTGAAGCGCTTTTAATAACTTATGGCAAGCCTGCAATAGGGACTGCAAAGTCTATTTTGCATGGCAGCAGGGAAATTATAGAGGAAGGATGTATTCTTCAAATTCCTGAAATAATTGACGGAAATTTTCCACATACATTAAAAGGATGTGGAGCACAGGCATGGGGAATAACGGAATTATGTCGTTTATTTAAAATCGTGAATTTGATATAATATGCAAAGTATTTATAATATATATAAAACCTAAATTTTTAATCAAAATTAATTCAACCCAAAAAAATTAAATTATGAAGAAAAAAGCTACTAACAAGAAAGTCGTAAAAAAAGCAGTTAAAAAAACTGTAAAGAAAAGTGTGAAGAAAACTGTTAAAAAAATTGCGGAAAATGAAAAGATTGTTAAATTTCAAATCCAGACTGAACCGGGTTGTGAAGTTTATGTCGCCGGTTCATTTAATGCGTGGGATCCTAAAGCTCACAAGCTTCGCAAGGTCAAAGACGTGCACACTATTTCCCTGACTTTATCCAAAGGACGTCACGAATATAAATTTGTAATTAACGGTGTGTGGTGTGTGGATCCTAACTGCGCTGAATGGCAGCCTAACAGTATGGGTTCAATTAACAGTCTATTAACAGTCGAATAACAAGTATGAGAAAACTACAATTATTTCATGTTTCGGCATCTATTCCAGAAAGCTTAGGCTTTCTGGAAACTCTTTCAAAAAATCTGTGGTGGAGTTGGAATTTGGATGCAGTCGAGCTTTTCAAACGAATCGAACCTGATTTATGGAAAAATGCCCGTTCTAATCCCCTTGTACTTTTAAATTCTGTTTCACAGGAGAGATTTGATGCTCTAGCTGTTGACGAAAATTTTATGGAGCATCTTAAAAGAGTTAAAAAGGTGTATGAAAAAGAAGCGGTTTGGACAACTGAAAGTAAAGAACCTGTTACCGCTTATTTTTCTCTTGAATTTGGAATACATGAAAGCCTGAAACTATATTCAGGCGGATTGGGAGTTCTTGCAGGTGATCATTTAAAATCATCTTCTGACCTCAAAATCCCTCTTGTAGGTATATGTCTTTTATATCGTCAGGGATATTTTTCACAGTACTTAAATAATGAAGGCCTCCAGCAGGAAAGATATTCAGATACTGATATATATAATCTACCCATCGAAGAAGTAGTTGATGAAAATGACAACAAAATAATTGTTTCTGTAGATTTGCCTGAAGGACCTCTTAAAGCTACTGTATGGAAATTAAATGTAGGACGCGTTCCCCTATATTTATTGGATTCAAATATTGCTGAAAATCCTCCGGAATTCAGAGATGTTACCGCAAGACTATACGGCGGCGACAGGAAAATGAGGATACGTCAGGAAATTCTTCTTGGCATTGGCGGTATTGAAATGCTTGAAAAAGTGGGAATAAATTATGCTGCATGCCATATGAATGAAGGGCATGCCGCATTTCTCGGATTAGCGCGGATTTCCAGATTAGTAAAGAAATATAATATCAGCATTGAAGAAGCGAGGGAAATAACACGCCGATCAACTGTTTTTACTACTCATACACCTGTTCCTGCAGGAAATGAATCTTTTAAGAAAGATCTTATTATTCCACACCTTCAGGTTTTAGAAAGAAGTCTTGGAATACCAACGGACACTATTGTCGCGTGGGGAGATCATTATGATAATGTTTCGATGACAATTCTCGGGCTTAATTTTGCTCAATATTGCAATGGAGTAAGCAAACTTCACGGAGAAATTGCGCGTAAAATGTGGGCATTTCTCTGGCCCGGTCTCCCCGTAGATGAGCTTCCGTTAACACATATAACGAATGGCATACATCATCTTTCCTGGTTATCTATTGAGAACATATTACTTTTCACGAAGTATCTTAATTCAAAGTGGCAGAATTCGCCGGGCAATCAAAAGGTTTTGAAATCTATCAATAAAATACCTGATGATGAACTTTGGCATGCTCATGTACATTCTAAAGCACGTCTTGTTCAAACAGTAAGAGATTATTCTAACGCGCAATGCAAAAATCGTAACGCGACTTCAGAAGAAATTATAAAGGCAAATGATGTTCTTGCACACAACGCTCTTACTATTGGTTTTGCAAGGCGTTTTGCCACATATAAACGCGCAACATTAATCTTCCGGGATTTTGACAGGTTAAAAAAATTACTCGTGAACGAAAAACGTCCGGTTCAAATTGTTATTGCAGGGAAAGCTCATCCGGCTGATGATGGTGGAAAACGTTTAATACAAAAAATTGTAGAATTTTCAAGAGAACCTGAAGTGTGCGGAAAAATTGTCTTTCTTGAAGATTATGATATCAGATTGGCACGACGACTCGTTCAAGGAGTCGATGTATGGCTTAACACTCCCGAAAGACCACGCGAAGCAAGTGGAACTTCAGGAATGAAAGCGGCAGCAAACGGTGTCCTTAACTTAAGCGTACCGGATGGTTGGTGGGATGAGGGATTCGATGGTGAAAACGGTTGGGTTATTGGAAACGGTGAAGAATACGACAATCCTGAATACCGAGACACAAAGGAATCTCAAGCATTATATAACATTCTTGAAAATGAGGTTATACCAAATTATTACGATAGAAAAGTAGGAGAATATTCAAAAAGGTGGCTGTCGATGATGAAAGCGTCTATAGCGAAAACTTTTGAATGTTTTACAAGTAATAGAATGGTAGCCGACTACAACTCGAAATTTTATAATAATGCAAAAGAAAATTTCAGTCAGGTCACGGAAAATAATTGTGCTGAAATTCACGATTTTATTAAATATAGAGATAAAATAGAATCTTCATGGGAAAAAATCAGACTTGAATCTCCGGTTACAAATAAAGATATTTCTGAAATCCATGTCGACGATTCATTTGTTCTTAAAGTTAATGTTTACCTCGATGGATTGTCTCATGATGATGTAGAAATACAAATTTATTACGGTATGGTTGATTCGCAGAATAAAATCATTAAAAGTTGCTGCGGAATAATGGATGTGGATAACGATTCGGGTGACGGAAACTTTACTTTCAAATTTACGTTTAAATGCGGCGAAACAGGCCGATACGGCTTTACGGCAAGAATAGTTCCCAGAGCTTTCGAACTGAAAAACTGTATTCCGCCATTTATTAAATGGGCATAATGAGTGTTAATGAGAAGGTGTCAGGTGTCAGGTGTCAGATATTACGGAGTAAAACTGTGTATATGAAAGTTGAAGATTTAGAAGTTTACAAAAAACTATGTTTCTTGCATATAGAAATTTGTGAACTTTCACATAAATGGCCGTCAGAAGAACGTTATGAATTAGGATCACAAATACGAAGATCATCAAATAGTTCTCCTGCACAATTAGCCGAAAAAAATGATGACCGCCACATTAAAAATAAAATAGAAGGAATTAACATAAGCAGAGGCGAAGCAGCTGAAACCATTCATCATTTGTATATTGCAAAACTAAAAATATATATAACTGATTCTGATTATTTATTATATAAACAACGTTATCAAGAGTGTATTCGTATGCTTAACGGATTAGAAAAAACACTCGAACAAAAACTTCCTGAAAAAGATCGTAGATGGTCTTGACATCTGACATCTGACACCTGACACCTGACACCTGACACCTGACACCTGACACCTGACACCTGAC
>JAOZNZ010000130.1:0-6667 GCA_029933535.1 bacterium
TTTAAACCGAAAAATATTCAACAAGAAATATTCAACTGAAAAAGTGTAATTCCCTTTAATAATCGGAGTTGCAGCGCTTATTACTTGAATATTAAAAATTTCTTGTTGATTATTGATTATTTAATTTTTTCCCTTAACTTAGCACTTATGGATCAAAGCCCCACCTACTTTGTAAGGAGGGGAATGTAACACCCTGACCTCTGACCTCTGACCTCTGACACCTGACACCTGACACCTGACACCCGACATCCGACACCCGACATCCGACACCTGATTCAAACTAACCCATACGCTTCAACTCCGGATACTACAAAAAATAATCTGCCGGATTTATCTACATAATAAACGATCGGTAAAATTCCATCACCCAACTGAGCATAAACGTATAAGTTTAATTTCACTCCACCAGCTACATTTATTTCAATATCATCACGAAAGGAAATTGTATTATTTGGTTTTGGCTGGTCAAAATGGTCAATTAATGTGAACTTAGCTTTTCCGGTGCTTTTTCCCGGCATTCGCTGCACCGCATCAAAAAGCAACCAATTTAGTGCAATATCACCTGAAATTTTTAATTTTTTTCTTTTATTTTTCCAAACAAAATCTATTTCGTTTTTGTTATTAACAGCATATTGTTTTATTTCCGTGTTTTTTATCACTTCTCCTTTCGGATCCGTTACTTTAGCTTCATACTGCCATTTTACAGGGGAAGATAATAAATCAGTCTTAAATTTCATCTTCGCGTTAACCTTCTGCCAGTAATTATCAACTCCCGCTTTATCAATTTCCAACTCAATAAAAGCTTCTCTTTTTGATAATGATTTCCTCTTGAAAATTAACGTACCGGCATGCGCTGCACGGCCGCCCGCAGTTGTAAACATTTTATATTTGGCTTCCCATTTGCCGTTAGGATCAAAAGATTTTTTAGGCGGAATGTAGTTTTTCAAATAATGTTCCAATATATTTAACGGATAAGGAATTGGTTTTGATTTTTTCGGAACCGGTTTTTGTGCTGCTGTATTAGTGTGGTTTGTCATAATTAAATTATATCTTTTATGTTATTTAAAATCAACACATTTTTTTATAGGACTTATAGGTCTTATAAGACTTATTGGTCCTATTGGTCCTATTGGTCCTATTGGTCCTATAGAATTTATTGCCCTCACCTTCCCACCTTCCCGTCTTTTCTAAAATCTTAAATCGATGTTCCTTGTTCTTAAATCAATTCGAATATCGAACAAGGATTAACGACTTTTGATCTTTGATCTCAAAAACCTTCCCACTTTCCCACTTTCTTATAAATCAATGTTTTGTTATAATATGCAAACTATTAATGAAAGTAATCAAAGCATCTTGCTTTGAGTTTTAATAGTTCCAATTTGAAATTAAAAATAAAACTTATAATGCCAAGAAAAATACTCGTAACAAGTGCTCTCCCTTATTCAAACGGATTGATCCATATCGGCCATCTCGCCGGTGCATACCTTCCGGCTGACATCTATGTACGTTATCAAAGAATGGCAGGGAATGATGTTGTTTTTATTTGCGGTGCTGATGAGCACGGTGTTCCTATTACAATTGCTGCAATGAAGCAAGGGAAAACACCGCAGGAACTTGTTGATAAATATTACAAAACTAATCGTGATAGTTTTGAAAAATTCGGAATAAATTTTAATAACTTCTCACGCACTTCGCTGCCACTTCATCACAAAACATCTCAGGAATTCTTTCTTGCCCTGCACAAAAAAGGCAAACTTAAAGAAAAAGAAATTAAACAACTTTTTTGTCCCGAAGATAAAATGTACCTCGCTGACAGATATGTTAATGGTATTTGCCCGAAGTGCGGCGCAGATGACGCTCGAGGTGACCAGTGCGAGAAATGCGGTTCGTGGCTCGACCCGCTTTCATTAAAAAATCCAAAATGCGCAATTTGCGGCGCTGAACCAATTGTTAAAATTACAAAGCATTGGTACCTTCCAATGGCCGATTTTCAGCCCGAACTTGAAACCTGGCTAAAACAGAAAAAAAATTGGAAAGACAACGTGATGAACTATTGCAACGGCTGGTTTAAAGAAGGATTACGCGATAGAGCTATTACACGCGATCTCGACTGGGGCATTCCTGTTCCCCTGCCTGACGCGGAAGGTAAAGTTATGTATGTATGGTTTGACGCGCCAATAGGATATATTTCTTCAACAAAAGAATGGGCAGAAAAAATCGGACAACCCGATTTATGGAAAGATTACTGGCAAAATCCTAATTGTGAACTGATTCACTTTATCGGAAAAGACAACATAGTATTCCATGCTATCTTCTGGCCCGCCACTTTAATGGAAGTCGGCGGATACAATCTTCCAACACAAATTCCCGCAAATGAATTTCTTAATCTTGAAGGCCGCAAACTTTCGACAAGTAAGAACTATGCTGTCTGGCTGCCTGATTATCTCGAAAAGTTTGATCCCGATCTGTTACGTTACGCTCTCGCGGCAAATCTGCCTGAAAACAAAGACACTGATTTTTCCTGGAAGCAATTTCAGAAATGTAATAATAATGAACTCGCGGATATCCTCGGTAATTTTGTGAACAGAACTCTTACTTTTGTAAACAAATATTGCGATGGAATTATTCCTCCGGCAAAAAATATCTCGGAACTCGATAGTAATGTCCTGAATGAAGTGGTTGAAATTAGCGCTGAAGCAGGTGAACTAATTGACTCATTTAAAATCCGAGCAGCTACTGCAAAAGTAATGGATATCGCCCGGGCCGGTAATCGCTATTTTGATTCTGCTCAGCCCTGGCAAACGAGAAAAACAGATTTTGAAGCGTGTCAAACAACATTAAATATCTGCTGCCGATTAATCAGAACTCTTGCAATTTGCTTTCATCCGTTTATTCCGTTTTCATCAGATAAAATATGGACAATGATGGGCTTGGATGGAAACCCTTCTGACGAACATTGGCAGGACGTCGCAAAAGAAATTGATCTTGCCGGAATCAAACTCGGTAAAACGGAAATCATTTTTAAAAAAATTGATGACGAAGAACTTCAACCTGAAATTGACAGATTGGAAAAAATCGTTGCCGAAATGGAACAAAAAAATAATGTTGAAGGAATTACTCTGATGCCGCAAATTTCTTTCGATGAATTTGGAAAAACCGACCTCAGAGTCGCCAAAATACTAACCGCCGAACCTGTTCCTAAAACTAAAAAATTATTAAAACTCTCCCTCTCTATTGGTACTGAAAAAAAACAAGTCGTCGCAGGAATTGCTGAATTTTACAAACCCGAAGAACTACCGGGCAGAAAAGTCATCCTCGTCGCTAATCTCGTACCGGTAAAACTTCGCGGAATCGAATCTCAAGGGATGATCCTCGCAGCAAACGCTCCTGATGGATTATCTCTTGTCACTGTTGACAAAAACGTTCCGGAAGGAAGCAAAGTAAGTTGATAGTTGATAGTTATTAGTTAATAGTTAATAGTAACTGTTAATTGCGGGAAAGTGATGGAGTAGTTGATATGGAGTGCAGAAATAAAGCCGCGATAGCGGCATTTACTGCGCGGGCGCCAAGTGACGGGGTGTGTTATGACCTTAAACTTTTAACCTTAAACTTTTAACTTATGACCCCCGCCTGTGGCGGGGAAAGCTTTTTATAAACTATGAAAAATTTACAAAAAATCTATGTCACCGCAGCATTAACTATTCTCTGCATATGCCTGCAGGGATGTAAAGCAGGCGCAGGCGCGGCAATTCCCATCACCGGTGCCCTTGATGCCGCACTCGCACCAGTACAGTGTATCGGTGACGCCGGAACAGGATTAATTAAGATGGGCGACCGGCATTCAGAACGGGTCTATGAAGAAAATAAAAATTCCGTTACCTTACCATTTGATGAGCTTTCATCATTAGTTTACTATATTCCCGGGTACTGTTTACTTCCTTTTGACAGTATTACACCTGACGACTACTTTCCTCTTACAAAGAGTTGTTTAAATACAATTAACGCAAAGCCTGAAGAAGAAAAGAAAAGGCAGACGCGTAAGTTTAGTAAAATGAAAAAAGATGATTTTGAAGAATTTTAAATTATCCGTGACCCGTAATCCGCTTGCAAAAAAACGGCTTTTGATATATAATCTAAGTCGGAAAAGGTATTAGGTTTATCAAAATGTATTTTTAACCACATATTAAGAGACTCAAAATGAGAAAATTGTTTCTACTTGTTGCGTTGGCTTTTACAGCTTATTATGGTTCTTCACTCTGGTTGTTTACAGACGCTGATTCATGGAAAGTTGTAAATAATTATCTGCCCGTTGCGCTTCTCGTCGGCATGTTTATTATCGGACTGATTCATATCAGAATAGCACTCGGCATAGCAGCCTTGCTTTTTCTGCTATTAGGCAATCCAGCCCTGTTAAACGAGTTCCTTGTCCAGGTATGCCATTTTCCTGAAAGCTGGGCTGTATTTAATAATTTTATTCATCCTATGGAAAGCATTACTCTCGGTTTGTTTTCCGCTTGGATCATTGTCCGTTTCTTTGGAAATCCGGAACTCGATTATGAATACAATCGCGCTAATGCGGTCAGATCACTGCACTTCCCTGTATTTATTTTTGGATTAACCGCTGTCCTTGCCGCAGTTTATTCAATTATTCTGACAAACAATCTTTTCTACCCCGGTTTCTGGGCAAACGCGCAAAATATTATTATAAAATATCCTTTCGCGTTTCTTGGTACAGGCACTATCCTTCAACCTCTGCGTACTGTAATTTTATTGCTTGAAGGTATCGCCATTTATACTATCGTTACAAATGAAATAAGAACCGCTAAACAGGTCAGAGCTTTTATGTGGCTCCTGCTTGCCGGTGCGGTAATTGTATCGCTTCTTGCTGTTATTCAATTGATTGGCGGAACTGGTTATACCTGCCTGTCACGCAACACTTTTGCAGATGGAATTGCTTTTTACAACAAAGAAGTTAATTCCACTTTCACATCTCCAAACAACCTTGCTGTATTTCTTGTAGCTATGCTCCCAATTTGCGCGGCGATGATCATTCGCGGCAAATTTGCCGGTATAATAGGTTTAATTACAGGCGCTCTTCTCATCGTTGCAATCATACTTTCAGCAACTAAACTTGCAATACTTTTATCCGTTGCTTTCCTGATCGCTGTTGTTATTATTGTTATTACACGGGCAATTAAACGCGGCTCAATCTGGCCTCTTATTCTTACTGCCGTTCTTGTTGTTGCAGTTCTCGGTGTTTACCTCACCGCCAAAGTTGCCAAATCAAAAAATAAAGACGCTAAATGGGCAGTCGGTATTGTAAAAAAAGTTGATGGCACTGCCACTGCTTTCATTAAAGGTAAATGGGATTTGAACAGCCTGAACAAACGTACTAACTTTAAATCAGGCGACTGGTTGACTGCAGTTAATATTATCACACCGGATTCAAAAGGCAATATCGATAATATGATCGTCGGTGTAGGATATGACCAGTTTAAAAGTAATTATCAGAAATACCGCTCGCCGGCTGCTTCAAGCAGACGTTCAGCTGCCAGTAATATGTTCCTTCAGGTCTTCGCGGAAACAGGTCTCTTCGGCGCACTCGCCTTGGTACTTATTACTGTTTTTGCAATTTTATATGGATTCAGAGCTTCCCAACAGCTCGAATATCCTGTCTACGTGAAAGCTGTCGCCTGGTCAACCACATTGCTTGTTATCGGCTGTATGACAGAAAATGCTTTTCTTACTTATCAGATTCAAATCATCTTCTGGATGCTTGTAGGTTTGTGTATGGTTTTCTCTTCGCTTGCAGCAAAAGACGGAGCAACAAAAGGGAACGCTTTCTTCAAATTTATTATATTTATTCTCATTATCGCTTCATGGGCTTGGATCGCTTATCCCAAACTCGAAAAGCAGAAAGAACAAGCTAAGGTCATTTCAGATCTAGCGGCCAAATATGCGAAAAGAAATAATCTTACAGTTAAAAAACTCGAAGACTCTCTTAGAGAAACAAAAGATTATAACTTCCATAGAAAAGCTGCTAATAGATGGTCCGACAGCAGCTCTTTTGTAATGACTAAAGTTAAACAACCCGTTATGTCAATTGGCCTGCAGTGCGTTCATCCTGATGTTGCAAGCAATAAACCGGTTAACGCAAGCATTTCCATTGATGGCGAAAACTTAACAAACATTGTTTTCTATAGAAAAAATGGGAAAATTATTGACATCGATATTAGTAAAAATACTAAATTAGCTTCCTATCTTGCTGAAAAACAAAATGTCCTCGTTCGATTTGATGTCGATAGAACATGGAACCCGTCAGTGGCTTTCCCGAAATTTAAAGAAGATAACTTCGAAGTCGGGGTTGCTGTACAACCAATAGTTTGGAAGAAAAATATATCTCCAAAAACAATCGCTCAACCGATAACTCCGCCAAAATCGGAAGCAAAACCAGAAGCAAAACCGGAAGCAAAACCAGAAGTAAAACCGGAAGCAAAACCGGAACAGTCTGTGACCGGAACAAATGTTCAGCAAGAAGTTAAAGCTCCGGTAAAATAATTTATTAAAATAATCCCCCCTGTTTTCGGGGGGATTATTTATATTTTGGATTTTGGATTTCTGATTTTGGATCACGGATTACGGATTTCTGATTTTGGATCACGGATTA
>JAOZNZ010000130.1:6767-8219 GCA_029933535.1 bacterium
TGATTTTGGATCACGGATTACGGATTTCTGATTTTGGATCACGGATTACGGATTTCTGATTTTGGATCACGGATTACGGATTTATCCATCTCCCTATCCCGAGTACTCCCTCGAAAAGGGGTGCCCTTTAGTTAGGGCGGGATGGTTTGTCTGTTCAGTCCGTCCCAATAATATTTCACTCACCCTATGAAAATTCTGCTTGATGCTTTTCCGCTTAATGCTCCAAAATCAGGTGTCGGTTATTATACTTATCATCTGCTGAAAGCACTATCCAAAGTTTATAAAAACGAAGACGAATTTATCTATTTTTACGGCAGACGCTTCTCAAAAAATATAATCGAGCGGCCTCACTCCGTTGATGCCGCAACGAGAAAAACATTAAAAACCCTTTTACGCGATCCGTATAGAATTACGCAACCCATCAAAGAATTTATTTTCAGGCATGGCGCAAAAAAAATCAAACCGGACATTTATCACGAAACTAATTATGTTCTGCTTCCCTATTCAGGACAGCAAATCGTCACTGTTTTTGATATGTCTATAAAACGATTTCCTGAAACTCATCCCGCAGGGCGTGTTAAATTTTTTAATGATTACTTTGACAAACGGATTACAAACGCTGATCATATTCTCTCAATAAGCGAATTTACCAAAAATGAGCTTGTTGAAATAATGGGGATAGCTCCGGAGAAAATTACTGTTACTCCCCTGGCTCAACCGGAAAGTTTTTGCAGACCGTCATATTCGGAAGTTAATCAATTCAAAAAAGAAAATCAACTCCCTGACAATTATTTTCTTTATCTTGGAAATATTGAGCCCCGAAAAAATCTCATAACTTTAATCCGCGCTTTTAAACATTTTAGCAATACAAACCATAATATTAAACTCATCCTTGCCGGTGAGCAAACATGGCTCTCCGAACCTGTTATTCAGGAAATAAATAACCTTAATTTAGAAGATTCTGTTTTTATGCCGGGATATGTTAATGAAAAAGATTTGCCTTTGTGGTATGCCGCTTCTCTCGCTTTCGTTTATCCTTCAAAATATGAAGGCTTTGGTTTACCGGTAATTGAAGCCATGGCAACGGGAACTCCGGTTATTACTTCTAATGTATCCTCGCTGCCGGAAGTGGCAGGAGATGCGGCAATCCTCATCCCACCGGACGATATTGACGGTTGGGCAAGCTCAATGTCCAAAATTGCCAACTCGCTCGAAATGAGAGAACAGCTTATCGATTCAGGTTTAAAACGTGCCGCAACATTTTCATGGGAAAAATGCGCAAAAATGACTCACGATGTTTATGAAACAAATAAAATTTAACCACTTAAGGGATATAAGAAAACATAAGCTTCTTTATTTTAAAACTTTAAAAAAATTATACAAAATCATTTAGGACAAAATCATTTAAATAAAGAATCTTTATTGTTCTAATTTTTAATTAATTATTCGTGT
>JAOZNZ010000722.1 GCA_029933535.1 bacterium
ATGCGGCAATAGAAAATAATATCCCATTTTTTGTAACACGAAATAAAAAAGATTACAAAAAATCACGGATTCCTGTTTATACCGCTCAAGAATTTATTAATTTAATATCAATTTTATGAAAGGCTTTACTCACTTTATTTCTGCTACTGCTATCGCAACCTGTATTCCAGGTGTGGCTGAATATGCGGTAAATAATACTTCATATATTATCGTGCTTGGCGGTATATTTGGTATTCTGCCTGACACGCTTGATTTTAAACTTAATCGCTTTATTCATAAATACGATGAACTGTACGACCCGGGAGAAAACCCCGATCCGGATAAAATCGCGGCTGTCGTTGCAAAATGGCTTGATATTGCTTATAAGGAAAAAAGAAGTGTTTTCCTCCATCTTCATACAATAAAAGTCAGCGCTGATCTATGGCGCGAATACTTAGTACGTTTCAAAGAAAATTCCCGCGAAATAGAAGTCGAGATCGGCGAAATTGTTAATACTGGACAAGTACCCGTTCCCGACAGCGCGCCCACGGAAAATAGAATTGGCAGAGCAAGAGTTTCATGCTCCTTCAAACAAGATTATTCAACAGTTACAACTGTAAATATTTTCAGCGGACCGAGTTTTGGCTTTGTTCCTAAAAATGATTCTATTGATATTCAGTTTATTCCATGGCATCGCGGATGGAGCCATAGCTTGACTTTCGGCGCTCTTTGCGGAATTATTGTCTGGATTATTGCAGCAATTTGCTCTGGAAATTGGCTTTACCCTGGATGGATGTTTGCCGCAGTTGTAACTTTTGGCCTGTGGATTCACGTTCTTGAAGACCAACTCGGTCATCTTGGCAGTAATTTATTTTTCCCTTTTACTAAAGATCGGTCGGTAGGATTTCATCTTATGCATGCAAATGACGCTGTGCCTAATTTTCTTACTGTATGGCTTTCCGTTACGGCAATATTTTGGAATATGTATCGTGTTTTACCTCAATCAAGTGGAACACAAATTCACATTAGCGGATTGAATTATTTACTTTATGTGATAATTATTCCTGTTGGGTTATTACTTGCGGGAGCGTTTATTGCTAAAAAGAAATCTTCATATCCGGTTGATCATCATCCCGAAGAACAGGATGAAGAAGAAGTGGCGATGTGAATTAGGTGTCAGGAAATTCATCCCGATCATTCGGGATAAATTTAGTATTCATTTCATCCTTCGGTGTTCGATGTTCGGTGTTCGCAAAGCGCCCGGCGCATGCCGGACAGTGTTCAGGTGCCAGAGGTCAGTTATGTGGTTGCCTGATTCGGGTCTCGGGTTCGCAAAGCGCCCGGCGTATGCCGGGTAAGGTTTAGATTATGTCCATTATGTCCATTGTGTCCATTGTGTCCATTATGTCCATCGTGTCCACTTCCCCCCCCGTTTTCTCAGCAAATTTTCAGCGATCAAAAATTGTGAAAATAAATTCAAATCTTTGATTTGAATTTCCTCAGCCGCGCCTGACATTATCACAAGCCGGCGCGGGACTTGACAATTTGGTAAAATTACCATATAATGTGTGCATGAATATTAAATTGAAAAATAAATACGATGCTCGTGTTAAAATTATTAAAGCTATGGCACATTCTACGAGACTTTTCATTATTGATGAATTATCGAAGAAAGAAAAATGTGTTTGTGAGCTGCAGAAAATGATTGGCGATGATTTTTCCACAGTTTCAAAACATCTGACAATATTAAAAAATGCCGGGCTTGTTTTAAGTAACAAACGCAGTAACCAGGTGTTTTATAAAATAGACGCTTCGTGCGCAAACAAAATTATTTGCTGCGCGGATAATATAATAAAAACTAAATTAAAAAAAGAATCAAAAATAGCGGGAATTAAAATTTCTAATTAACCTAATTTCTAATTAACCTAAATAATGACCAAACTAACAAAAAAACAATTTTGTTTATTTCTTCTTATTGTTTCTTGGGATTTGTTTAGAGCAATTAGATTAATTAGAAATTAGAAATTTTATTTAGGCCTAATTAATCCAATAATCCATTAATCCATTAATCCAACATTCCAAGACCATTATGTCAAACAAAAAACGAATTCTAATAGTAA
>JAOZNZ010000723.1 GCA_029933535.1 bacterium
AACATCATAACATACGGATAGCACGCAACTTATTTACAAATAATCGGGTACGACCTGGGGTGTTCAAAATAGATAGTTTTAAACCAAATACTTTCATACACTTTCTTGTTTTAGCCTTTTAGCATAGGCTTTCCGGCGTTTTGCAAAAAGACTTTCCCCTATATTGCTTTCTAACCATTCCGACAGTTTCTTGTCCGATATTGTTTCCATTGCCTCTTTCACTTCTTCAATCGTCACTTCACTTGTAAGTATCGGCATCGTTAAAACACTTCTACCAATTTCTTTCATTGGATTTTTCGCTGAAAATATTTTAAATTTACCAAAAACTGATTCGATAATATCTGATGTTCCTAATAATATCTGTTCATCTTTCATTGCTGCTGTTTCCGATATCAAAAAATCTGTTATCTTTAATTTTATTTTTTTAATTGTTGGATTGCCAACACCTATTGTTTTCGTTATCTTTTTAAAATTATAATTTGTTTCTTTACTCAGCCCGTTTCTCTTCACTTCTTTTTGAGCTTCATCAACAACATTGAGAAGCAACCGCCATTCTTTTATATCTTCCTCAAATTCATCTAACCAGCCGAAAAGTTCTCGAAACTTTTGTTGGCGTTTCGTTAATCGACCCGGACGTGATTGATGTTTATTTTCTAAAATTGTTTCAGCCCATTTTAAATTAAAATCAAGATTTAGCCACCTGCTCTTTTCTCGCGGCTTCGGCGGCGCTAAATATGCCATTTCAGTATGAAGTGATTTTCTTTTTGTATCGGCTATTTTATTAATAAATAAATTCCAACGAGGATTCCCGTTAAGTATTTTCTTTAATTCATTCGATACTTTATGTGTTATATCATAAGTAATAATAGTTTTTTTAGATTTCTTTTTGAATATTTCAACTCCTTTTTTAATATTACTTCCTTTGTCTGAAACTATTTGTAAAGGGTTACCTATTTCACCACGTAATTTATTGAGAACTTTTGCCACTCGTTCGCCTGTCGCTTTTTCCTGAATATCAATTACGGCAACTTCCATATCTTTATGTTGAAGTTGATAATTCTTTTTTTCAAAAGCTTCATGGCTTACTGCCAGCACAACAAAACATTTTTTTACTCCAAAATTTATTGTATGATCAATAATCCATATCCAATCTTTGCGTTTGGGTAATGGCTTTAAAAGTTTATAAAGGCCAAAACGCAATATCCAGTTTTGAATTGTTGTCCATCGCGGTAATCCTTTTCTTAAAGCGCTTGCAAAAATCTTGAAATTCATTGCACTGCCTCGCAATGAATTAAATCCGAATATAACCATTAAAATAGCAAAGCGAATAGCCGAAAGACTATAAGTGAAGTTACGCGGATTTTTATTTGTTACATTAGGATTCCAATTATTGTTTTCCAAAGCTGTTATTTGCTCTTTTTGTTGCTCGATAATTGCTTTAAGTTCTTCGTTTTCTTTTTTTAAATTTTGTGTTTGGCTTTGCCAATTATCGCGGCTGTCGTTTAAATCTCGTATGGCTATATTGTTTTTTCGTAATTTATTTTGGCGTTCAAGAGCTTTGTTTTTCCATTTTTCAACGCTAGTTTTAGCATCTCTTAATTTGCCTGACTCAGGCTTGCTGCCAAGGGCTTTGTTGCGAGCTTTGTCGATAATTGAATTTACTATTTGTGCAGCTTCGACCGGTTTGTATTGACGCGTTAGTCTTACGGTTTCCGTTGAAATATCAGTTATTATTTTTCGTAATTTTCTGTAAGTTTCTGTCATTTCTTCCGCTTGGTCAACTTCCGATTTACTAATATAGATAGAGGAACGTTTGTTTTCTAACATATAAGAGAGTTGAAAAAACGGATGCTTCTTCGGTTCTTTTTTATCTATGCACTTGCAGTTTGATTTACCGCAAATTCTGTATTGTTTAGTAAGAGTTCCCGGTAAAAAAGGTTTCAATTGAAGTAGTTCAAAAAAAAGAGTTTCTAAGAGTTTGTACTTTTTCATTTTGTTTCAAGTTTTTATTTAATGTTATTCTAATACATATATATAACTATCAGATTATATCATAAACAAAGATATAATGCAAGCACACATTATTTATTTAAT
>JAOZNZ010000724.1 GCA_029933535.1 bacterium
GGAACATTTCCGCGTGAGGGACCTGCGACTTGATTATCTGCATGCTTCCTTCAGTGTCCATTCCGGTTATGTGCCCGCGTTTGCTATTTATTATCGCGTTAATATCGCCGAGAAATTCCTGAGGAATACCAACTTCTACATTTACAATCGGCTCAAGAAGAATCGGTTTCGCTTTTTCTATGGCTTCAACAATTACATGTTTGCCTGCAATCTGGAAAGCTATGTCTTTGGAATCAACAGGATGTTCCTTTCCATCGTAAAGTTCTACTACAACGTCAACTACAGGGCAGCCTGCTATAATACCTTCTTTCATACGTGCCTGAATACCTTTATCGACACTTGGAATAAAAGATGATGAAATAACTCCACCAACAATCTTGTTGACAAATTCATAGCCTACATCACGCTCGTTCGGCCTTATTTTAATGGCAACTTCCGCAAATTGTCCGGCACCGCCACTTTGTTTTCTGTGCCTGTAGCGAACATCAGCAGTTCCACGAATAGTTTCGTGATACGCCACTTTAGGTGTTGAAGTATTAACATCAACTTTAAACTTCTCCTTTAATCTTTTCAGCACTACGTCAAGATGAACATCACCGAGACCTGATACGAGAAGCTCGTGAGTTTCAGGATGACGTTCAACACGAATTGTCGGGTCCTCTTCATTGATTCTGTGAAGCCCTTCAGCAATCTTTTCTTCCTGACCTCGTTTGGCAGCTGTAACTGCTACTGTCGTAACAGGTTTCGGGAAAACTATGTCTTTGAATTTTACTTTCGCTTCTCCAAGGGCATCATTTACATGTGTGTCTTTTAACTTCGCTACGGCAACAATATCGCCCGGAGAAGCTGAATCAACATGAATTTGCTCTTTGCCCTGTATTATCATCAGTTCACCTATACGTTCCTTATGATTACGTGCGAAATTATGAACATCTTTACCGGAAGTAATTGTTCCCTGGTAAACACGCATGTATGTGAGCTGACCTACAAAAGGATCGGTTACTGTTTTAAAAACAAGCGCCGCAGAAGGCAATGACGCATCGGGATTTAAAGGTCCGCCTTCCTCTACTTCTGCTTCAATCTCTCCACGCTCAATTGGCGAAGGCATATAATCTACTACGCAATTTAATAATCTGATTATTCCGGTTGGCTTTGTTGCTGATGCAAGAACGATAGGAAAAAAAGTACAATTGTGAATCCCTTTATGTAAAGCATGAATAATTTCTTCACGTGTGAGGGTCTCGTCATTAAAATATCTTTCCATCATCGCTTCGTCTGACTCTACCGCTGTTTCGATTAACTTGGTCTTCAAATCATTGAACAAATCAGCGTCCGCTTCGCCTGCCTCGTCCAATAGAAGATTTGCAGCATCTGTAAATGTTTCAGCGAGACCTATGGGAACTTGAATTGGTGTGCATCCGTTGCCGAAAGATTCGTTTAATTCCTCTACGATTTCTGTGAACTTAGCATTTTCCCTGTCCATTTTATTAAGAACAATCATACGGGGAATGTTTCTTTTTTCAAGTATTCTCCATATCTTCCGCGTGCCGACTTCTACACCATGTGAAGCATCTATAACTACAATCGCTGCATCCGCCACGCTGATGGCGCCTGAAACATCAGCGTAAAAATCCGCGTAACCCGGCGTATCGCCGACAAAAATATTGTGATCACGATGTTTTAAAAATAGATTCGATCCCATTATACTTACCTGACGATCCTGTTCTTCAGGCATGCAGTCGGAAACGGTACTTTTGGTTTCAACTGTTCCCATGCGTGAAGTAGTGCCGGATCTGAAAAGCATAGCTTCTACAAGTGATGTTTTGCCACAGGACGCGTGGCCGAGGACGACGATATTCCTTGTCTTTTCAACGGAAATTCCATTCATAGCAGTTTTTCTCCTTATTTTAAGGGTTCGGTATATATATACATAAAAAGGTGTTTTATAATATCAAAAACAACATATTTTCGCAACCTTTGATATTTTTCCCCTTTGTTTGTATAATTAATCATGCCGAAGTAGATTATTTACAGGCATGGTGGGAAAGTGGGAAAGTGGGAAAGTGGGAAAGTGGGAAAGTGGGAAAGTGGG